>CAWUJC010000605.1:0-2273 GCA_963922355.1 uncultured bacterium
TGCGCTGCTCGGCGGGGCCGCGCTTCTGCTCGCTTGGCGACGGCGGAAGTAAACGAGCACAGGCCGAATCCCTAGGGCAGCATCACGCTGCCCTAGGGACTGACCGAGAGCCGCTCGTCTTCGCTTTCCTCGAGCTTCAAAGTATCGAGTTCCTTGTAGGGCTTGAGGACGAAGTGGGTTTGTATAGTATCTACCCGCATGGGTATGAATGATGCACATCTCTATTTGATGGCTCCGGGGAGCAAAGTCGTTCGTGAGATTGATCCGTTTTCTCAAACTTCTGACGGTCAAGCCCTCGAGATCATTGATATCAAACCCGGAGTTCTCAATGAGAAGGAAGCGATCAAGGCTGATCAATTTTGCGCTTGGCTGGAAAGTCTAGGATATTCCGTGCTGGATTGGGGGGGCTACAGAAATGGTGACATAAGAGTGTCAGTCTATACGGATGATACTCCCTACGTGAGCAGCATAACCCTTACACTTCTGTTTGAGTTAAATGTCCAAACTCGGCGAATGATAAATGCCCGAAGTCGGCGAATTATTTGGAGAGAGTTTGCCTGCGAACTCGGTCAACGATGGGGGCTACAATTCCTCTCTGTTCCCGCTGGTGAGAGCATGGCAGAGACGTTTGATCGTGAGCTGGAGGAGACGTTTGCCTGGGAATGTTATCTTCTGCGGGAACAGAGTGCGGGCTGGTCTACGGACTGACAGAGAGCCGCTCGTCTTCGCTTTCCTCCAGCATCAAGGTATCGAGTTCCTTGTAGGGCTTGAGGACGAAGTGGGTGGCGGTGCTGCGCACGCCGTTGATCGTGCTGAGTTTTTCGGAAACGAAGGAGGCGATGTCGCGCAGGTTTTTGCCTTCCACGATCAGCATCAAGTCGTAGGCGCCACTCATCAGGTAGGCGCTCTTTACCGCTGGGTACTTGGCGATGCGGGCGGCCACGCGGTTGAAGCCGCCGCCGCGCTCGGGAGTCAGGCTGACTTCAATGACCGCTTTGACGATGTCGCGTCCGGCTTTCTCGTCGTCGACAATCGCCTTGTAGGCGAGGATGACGCGGTCGTCCTCCAACTGTTTGATCTGGCGCGAAACCAGTTCGGTTTCTCGACCGAGTTGCTTGGCCAGTTCGGCGGGGGAGCTCAGGGCGTTTTCTTCCAGCAGTTTAAGCAGCGCGTCCATAAGCGTCTACTGTAGGCGCGGCGCGGCGCGGGGCCAACTGAAAAGACGAACCTCGACGCGCGAAGATACGGCAAGGGGGTATTTACGTAGGTTTTTCCAGCCGAGACCAAAAGTTTCCCCGCAAATCGCTGACTGTAATGGGCTTTCTCGAACGCCCGCGAAAGCTTCGTGCGTTCCTTGGCTGGCTGTGGTTACGATGAGGGTTCTCTCAAATTCGCAGCTCTGTTTTTCCCTCCATGTCTCGCAAGAAGAAACCCCTCGCCAAAAAAGCCAAAGCGCGTCTCGCCTCCACGGCGGTCAAGCCGGCGAAGGGAGCTAAAGGAATGAAGCCCACCAAGGCGCCGACTTCGGATTTGGCACAGCTGCGGAACATTGGGCGGACCATCCAACGCCGTTTGCTCGCGGTCGACATCAGCAGCGAGAAACAGTTGCGCAAGGTTGGCGCGGTGGATGCCTACCAGCTCATTCGTGAGAAGTTTGCCGAGGAGTCAATCCCGGTTTGCTACTACCTCTACTCGCTCCAAGGCGCCTTGATGAATTGCCACTGGGACGCGCTCCCGGACGAGACGAAGAAACGCCTCCGCCGCCGAGCTGGGGTGGAGTAGTGTGACGCTGCCTCCTACCTGCCTTCGGCGGATCTAGGGGATGATTCTCCCACTGGCTGCTCAAAGTCGCGGAACTTGAGATCGAGGACGGAATAGGCGCCAGCGTTGGCGAGTTCGAAGTGCCACCACTCGCTGCGGATAGTTTTGAAGCCGTGGCGGCGCATCACTTTCTTCAGTAGCTCGCGGTTCTTTTTGATCGCGCTGGGTAAGTGGGGGTAGCTGGAGTGGGCGCGTTTGGAGAAGCTGTCGAACCCGGTCGGCATCTCCACCTCCTTGCCGGTTTTGAGATCGACCATGGTGATGTCCACCGCCACGCCACGGTTGTGGTTGCTGCCGACCCAGGGCGGGGCGAGGAACCGGGCGGAGATGCCCAGCTTGCGGCGGGAGTTCCACATCTTCTTGGTCACGCTCCAAGGCCGGTAGGCATCAAAAATCTTCAGGCCAAAGCCCTCGGCCGCGAGGTCGCGTTGGACGCGGGCGAGGCGTTCGGC
>CAWUJC010000606.1:0-2267 GCA_963922355.1 uncultured bacterium
TCGGCGACCCCGGCAACCCCGATGATACTGGAACAACCGGGCTCTATCACACGGGCGCGGGTGGAGGTGAATATGAAAACCGCATCGGAAAATACGAAATTTCCACGGGCATGGTGCATAAAGCCAATAATCTGGGAGGACTTGAAGTAATCCCTTTTCCTTACGCATTGGACGAACCTGCAGGGCATGTGACCTGGAATGAAGCGGCGCGTTTTGTCAACTGGCTCAATACCAGTCAAGGCCACCAAGCCGCGTATCGTTTTGCCGTCAATCCAGGTGACCCTGGTTATTCCGTCTCCAACGCTAATGATCACATTCAGCTTTGGGACAGCTCGGACTCTTGGCAGGAGGGAGGAGAAAATCGGTTTCGGCACAGAGATGCTTATTACTTCTTGCCGTCGTTTGACGAGTACTACAAAGCGGCTTATTACAGCGGCAGCGGGAATATCTACTACGACTTTCCCACGGGACAGGATGCTAATCAAAATACACCAAAGGCGGTAGCTTTCGGTACCGAGATGGGCACCTCTGTCTATGGCTTAGAAGTGGTCAGTGGTGCCCCAGCCCCCATTAATCAGGCAGGTGGTCTAAGCGCTTATGGCACCATGGCTCAAGGTGGCAATATCAACGAGCATGTTGAGTCAACAATTTTTATGGTGAATAATGATCCCATGGCAACCAGACGCTTGATGGGTGGAGAATGGAGCGGCGTCTTAACCCAACAACGGTCTTCTTTTGGTGGTGGGGTGTCTCCCAATGTCACGAGCTTCAATGATGGTTTTCGCGTGGCCAGCGTCATTCCAGAGCCGAGTAGCCTGAGTCTGCTGTTGGCTGTGGGTGGTCTTGGGCTTTGGCGGCGTAGGCGTAGTGCTTAGGTCTAAAACCCGGTAACCATGTTTTTGAAGAAAAAGAGGGTGTAGCCTCAGGAAAAGCTTGCGCCTTCTCCTGGGATTCCTTCATATTACTTGTTCTTACCCGTCGGACGCTGGTTATTGACCTTAACCCTAGTCCTGCGAGGTAAGCTGATAAAACTGACATCGCGCCGGGGCAACCCGGCATCCCCACAACAACGCATTCCATAGAAATGGAAGCCTGGTCGCGGGGCGTCAGGATACCAGCGGCGTGCTGTATTGGGAACTTCGCCTGTTCCCTACCTCATACCGAAGCAGGCATGATGCCATGTTTGCTAGGTTCGGGTATTCAAGCGCTAGTGGGGTCCTGGATCGCCTGGAATCGGGTCATAAGCAGCTGACGCATAGGAGCAAAGCAAAGACATGCAACGAGTAGGAGTTAAAGACCTGTTGGACGCGGGTGTGCATTTTGGCCACCGGACCCAACGCTGGAACCCCAAGATGAAGCCTTTCATCTTCGAGGCACGCAACGGCATTTATGTCATCAATTTGGAAAAAACCGCCAAGCAGCTCGGCGACGCGCAGGACGTTCTGCGAGACATCGCCGCTCAGGGCAAAAAGATCCTCTTCGTCGGCTGTAAGAAGCAGGCGCAGGAAACCATCAAGGAACTGGCCGCTCAGAGCCACTCCTACTATGTGGTGGAGCGCTGGCTCGGCGGCACGCTGACCAACCTGCAGACTATCCGCAAGAGCGTCGCGCGCATGCGCAAGATCGACGAGCTCGAAGAAAAGGGCCGGATGAAGGAACTGCCGAAGCAGGAAGTCGCCGCCCTCCGCCGCGAGAACGCCAAGTTGCACCGCAATTTGGACGGGATCAAGGACATGGAGAAGTATCCGGACGCCATCGTCCTGGTCGACGTCCCGCGTGAGCACATCGCCGTGGCGGAAGCCAAGCGCCTGCGCATCCCGTTGATCGCCATCGCGGACACCAACGCGGACATCGATTTGGTCGATTACCCGATCGTGGGCAACGACGACGCCATCCGCTCCATTCGCATCATCCTCGAAGGCCTGAACAACGGCATCATCGAAGGCAACACCATGGCCTCCAAGCTGCGCTCCGACAAGGAACGCGCCGCCAAGAAGAAGGAAGCCGAGGAAGCCAAGGCCAAGGCCGCTGCCCAGGCTAAGGAAGAGGAGAAGAAGGAAATCGCCAAGGCTGCTCGCGAGCAGAAGAAGGCCGAAGACGCCGCCAAGAAGACGGCGAAAAAGGCCGAACCCAAGTCGGAGAAGCCAGACGTCACGCCTTCTGAGGACAGCAAGGCGGCTGAGCCGGCCACGGCTTAAGTCATCCCTGCAATCCTTCGCGAGATTTCCTCGCACCGTTGAGCGGTTCGGCTTGGTTCGGACCGCTCC
>CAWUJC010000607.1:0-2246 GCA_963922355.1 uncultured bacterium
TTTTCACGCTTGTACTTTTCTGCCTCAGCCTTCAAAGAATCCCTCTCAGATTCTGTGACTGCTCTCTCTGACTTCAATGCTTCAAGACGACTCTCGAGACTATCATTGGATGCAACCAGTCTTTCTAACTCGGCAGACAAACAACCGACATCTTGCAAAAGCTGCGATATTTGTGTTTTTCTTCGGTTCGAGCTTTCATTCGCATCGGCAGCAGCTTTCTCCGCGACCGGTTTCTTTTTGGCTGCGGGGTTGATGGCTTCCTGCACAGGAGCTGGCGGGGGAGGAACCGGGTTAGGGGGCTCCGGAGCTGGCGTAGGCTCAGCTGTGGCGGCGCCTTTCTTCGCGGTTGCCTTTTTGGCCGCGGGCTTCTTCTTGGCGATAGATTTCGCGGCTGCTTTTTTTACTGCAGGTTTCTTCGCGTTGGCCGTCTTCTTGGCAGGACGTGGCTTCTTGTCGCTCGGCATGGCGGTTATTCCTACGCTTTCTTGCCCGGGGGGACAAGCTTGCGCCCGTCGCGGAAACAATTTTTGCAATTTTGTCATGTTCGTGAGTTCTCCTTTTCTCTCACTCAAAAATCCGTACCCTCACTCATTCCGATGCCTGACTCCCAACGCCTTTACGATACGACTTTCATCGCCCCGCTCGACTTTGCGGTCCTGCGCGAAGCGGCCAGCCGTGGCTTGGGCGAGGACCTGGGCCCGGCCGATCTGACTAGCCTGGCCACCGTTCCCTCTGATCTCGAAGCCTCCGCGCGGATCGTCACGCGGGAAGCCTGCACGCTCTCCGGGTTGCCGATTGCCCGCCAAGTGTTTGTCGAAGCTAGTTTGGCCATCGAGTTGGAAGACCAAGCCCAAGACGGCGACAAGCTGGAAGCCGGAGCTGAAATCCTTCGCATCAAGGGCAACGCTCGCTCCATCCTGGCGGCAGAGCGCACCGCACTCAATTACCTCCAACAGCTTTCCGGCGTGGCAACCAAGACGCGCCAGTTTGTCGACGCCGTCGCCGGCTCCGGCGTGACGATCCTCGACACCCGCAAGACCATTCCGGGGCAGCGTGCCCTGCAGAAGTACGCGGTGCGTTGCGGCGGTGGAAAGAATCACCGCATGGGCCTCTACGACGCCTTTATGATCAAGGACAACCATTTGGCCTTGATGGGCGATCCGGGCAATTGGAGGGCTGCCATCAACTCCGCTCGAGAGCTGAACCCTGACGTGTTGCTGGAAGTGGAGGCGGATACGTTGGACCAGGTGCGCCTCCTCGCGCCTTTGGGGGTGGATCGCATTCTTCTCGACAACATGAGCGTGGAGCAGCTGACCGAGGCGGTGCACCTCATTGCCGATCAGGCCGAGACGGAAGCCTCTGGCAACATGACGTTGGAGCGCGTGGTGGATGTGGCTTCCACCGGCGTGGACTTTATTTCTGTCGGTCGACTCACGCACACCATCCAGGCTCTCGACTTTAGCCTGGAGATGGATCCGCCGAAATAGGTTGGCTCCCGAATTACGCGAAAGCCGATATCGCGCTTTCTTTTTTCGGGACACTTTGCCAACCTTCGCCGGATGGAAATCCCAGGGTTCATCAGCGCGTGGTTCGCGGCCGCAGCGCCAGCGGGGGAGGGCAGCGTCATGTCCATCCCGGTGGCGATGGTGTCGGTGGGTCTCCTGGTCTTTCTGGCGCACCTCTTTTACGCCATCTTCCAGCGCTTTCGCATGCCGGATACGGTGTGGCTGATTGGCATTGGTATTTTGCTGGGCCCGGTTTTCCAGGTACTAAAGCCGGAAGACTTTGGCGTGGTCGGGGCCGTCTTTACCACCATTGCCCTGGTGGTGATTCTGTTCGAAGCCGGTCTGGACCTGAGCTTCAAGAGCTTGCGCGAGTCGTTCGCTTCCACCATGCGTATCACGCTCGGGTGTTATGTGCTGACAACGGCGTTGATCACGACGGTGGTGTACTTTTTGGGAGACTTCCCGCTCATCACGGCCCTATTCATCGGCGCGGTGATTGCTGGGCCGTCTCCGCCGGTCATCATCCCGATGGTCAAATCCTTGAACCTGCGGGAGCGCAACAAGACCTTGCTGACGCTGGAAAGCGCAGTCGGCGAAGCCATCTGCCTGGTGATTGCCTTGGCTATTCTGCGCTGGCATCGCGTGGAGCCAGACGAAGGCGGGGCGGCCGTTGACCTCACCAGCTCGACCGGCACCATCGGCGAAATCATCGCCGCCTTCGTCATTGCGGTCATCATCGGT
>CAWUJC010000608.1:0-2241 GCA_963922355.1 uncultured bacterium
TTCCGGATGCAGGTGGGCCGGGGGATTATCTGCCTGATACTCCCGAGTTGCGCACCTGGCTCGAAAGCGATCTCGTGCCTCAGACACTCGGCCAGTTGCTTTTGATCAGTGAAGCCATCAGCCAAATCGCCAAAGAGCCGGGGCGGGAAGGGCTCGTCGCGATTTCGGGTAGCAGCTACGGGCCGAATAATGCGGGGCAGCAACTCTACGCCGATCTGATGCTGACTGGCTTTGCCGAACAGCTCGATTACGACCGCAACACGGGCATCAGCGGTTTCGAATCCCTCGTTGGGTGGCAGAAAGGGGAATGGGACTTCGACGAACCCGCCCTACGTGAAGCCTATAATTTAATGCGGACCTTTGTCCGCTTTTATCCCCCCGGCTTTTTGGGATTGGATCGCGAACAAGCGCAGCGCCGCTTCGTTTTGGGCAACGCGATGGTGATTACCTCGGGCGGTTGGGATGCTTCGGGCATTCTCCGCACCGTCGCCCAAAATTCGGAAGAAAAGCGCTTCCCCATTGCCATCACTCAGCCGCCGATGCCGGTAGAAGGCGAGAAGTGGTCAGAATTTCTTCGTCTGAACCAGAGCGAAGCCGAGTTTAGCACGGGTGTTCCGTTGGCGATCAACAAGCAGTCGGCCAACCCCGATTGGGCCTTGGACTTCCTTCGCTTCCTCACCAGCTTTTCCGTCAATGAAGGGATGAACCAAAAAGCCGGGTGGGTGCCTGTAGTCGTTGGGGCTGAACCCATTCAGGAAATGATGCCGTTCCTACCGAATCCGGAAGGCGCCCCCTCGCATGACTCCTTGCGCATGATCAACAGCACCGGCGTGATTCCCCAGATTCGCAACGTGATCGAAGGTAACAGCAAGCTCGTCCTGACCGGTGAGATTACCTACGACGAGTACACCGAGTTGGTGCGCAAGGCGATCGCCGATGAGCGGTTCGGCATCGAGCGGCAGTGGTTTGAAAATTGGCAGAATTCCGACGACCGGACGATGGCCCAAGACCAAAGCCTTAACGTGGAAGCCGTGCGTGAATATTTGCTCAATGACGAGGGCTCGGCCCGTCGTCGCAAAGCCCGTCTGTATGACACCGTGAAAAACGACGAAGGCTACTACTTCCGCACCCTGTGGCGCCAACTTTTCCCGGACCAACCTTTCCCCACCAAATAGCCCGCCCGCATGCCTGGAACGTCTGACTCCTCCACCGTCGAACTACCTGCCAAATCCTTTTGGCGGGACACCTTCTTGCGCCGCATCAGTCTCTGGACGGCGCTCTACTTGTTGGTGTTGCCCACGGTAGTTTCGCTCACGATCTTTAGCTACTACCCGAAGTTCGATGTCGTTCTGATGTCGCTCTATCGTTGGAACCCGCCAACGGTGCAGGAGTTTGTTGGGTTTCAGAATTTCATCGACGCGTTCTCCGATAACCTATTTTGGCAATCCTTTGGACTCGTCTTCATCCTCTTTGTCGCCAACCTCTTTAAGCTGTGGCCGGGCATCTTTGCCGCCATTGCTCTGCACCGCTTGGCGAGCGACCGCTGGCGCTACATTTACCAAGTTTGTTTCGTCATCCCCATGATCATTCCGGCCATGGTGTGGCTGTTGATCTGGAAAAGCTTCTACGAGCCGGATGCCGGTTTACTGAACAATTTCCTCAACGCGACTGGCCTGATGGCCGTACTCGACGGGTTGGACAGCCTGATGCCCGCCGTGGCGAATGCGCTGACGCCGTTCCTCGATGGCTTCATTAATCCCGTCTTTGGCGGCATCGGCGGCGTGATCTACCTCGGTTTCCTGCTTTCGGCCGCGAGCACCTGGAAGGATCACGGTAAAAACCGCTTCCCGGCCTTTGGCTTTATCTTAGCCGTGGCCTGCGTTCCGCTGCTGGCCTTTGGTACGCCCCTGGGCGCGAGCTGGGGTGGCGGCTTGACTCTCTTTGGCGTGCTCATCGCGCTGCTTACCGGTTTGGCTTTTCAATTGGGCGACCGTTGGATTTCTTGGCCCTTCCTTCTCCTGGCCGGCACGATTGTTTATTGGGGCGAAGCTTGGCGTTTACCCATCAGCGTGGCGCTCGCGCTGGCGGTTTACTATTGGCTTTTCTCCAAGACCGACTGGGTGCTCACCGGTAACCGCCTCTGGAACACCGGCCTCGGCTTCATCGGATTTGGCTCCGTCCTCGAGGCTCTGGGTGCCATCTGGGTCCAGCCGACTGGTCAGTTTGAAAACGGGTCCCCGG
>CAWUJC010000609.1:0-2235 GCA_963922355.1 uncultured bacterium
GGAGAGGCGCTGCTGGAAGTCGGGTTGAGTGACGGGAGGTGTGGTCATAAAGGATGGGGGGGTGTTGCTTAATCGAGGTGGAACCATTCGGACATGGTGACCCAGGCACCGCCGAGTTCCGCCTCAGCGACAGGTTGCTGGCAGGGGGCGGTGAGCGCCCACCATTCCTGGGTTTTTGGGTCGGCGGCCATGCGGGCCATGTCGGCATCGAAGTCTTGGCCGGCGTACTCAAAGTAGCTGAAGAGCAGATGACGGCCGTCGGCCATCTCTTGGTGGTAAATCGAGTAGTTGCGGATGCCACAGGCGGTGAGCATCTCAAGAATTTCGGGCCACACAGCTTCGTGTAGCTGGCGATAAGTTTCTACTTTGTCCGGCTGTAAGCCGGTGATCATGCCGAGGCGTTTCATCAGTCTTTATTCTGGGGTTTGGTTGGTGGGGAGCTAGTGAAGACGGTTGTTCCGCGTAACAACGTCGCGGAGCTTTACCATACACAGCTCCTTCTCAAAGAGCAGGTTCTAAGTCGCCACGGGCATTTGGGAAACGATAGAGAAAGAAACGCGTTGCTGAATGTTACCTGGAACATGGGGAGGCCGTTGTTGATAACACCTGCATTTCATATTTTGGCTGCAACTGAGAGGCGCACCAAGCACCGCTCAACTCGACCAAACCCCAACTCAACCTCATTCTATGAAAAAACTACTGCTAATTCTTTCTGCGGTTGCCACGGCCACTGTCGCCCAAGCCCAGACCGTGATTGACTTCAACACTCCGGGCGAACTCGCCAGCGACTTTGCTGGCTTTTCTAATTTTAGCCAGTCGGCCACGGGCGGCCTTAGCAATTCCGGCTCGGTTACACTCACAAACAGCAGCCAAATTGCCGTCTACCAAACCGGACAAGATATTACTGGCGTCGATAATGGTACCTTCGGGATGTACTTCCAGTACAACGGTGCCGACACCGCCGGTCGTCCTTTTTCGATTGGGATTACGTCTGGTGCGTCGGACACCTACTCCAACAGTGGCACTACGACGGGTACTGATCTTCGCCTTGTCTTATTTGGGGCAGGAAGCGGTGATAATTACGGTCTTCAGCTAATAAATAACGGAGCTTCTTTTGCGACCTCTCTTGCAAATGTCACCCTGGTCGATGGTGATTGGTATTATATTGCGCTGAATATTGGTGGGATTTCCGGCGGTGACTTCACTGGCATCTCTGGCGATCTCTTTGCTTCTGATGATGCAGGTAACTTGGGTGCCGGTTTAAAGATTTTGGATAACGGTGGCACGGGTGGCTACATCCAGACTTCTTCGCTGACCGCAGATTCTGACGCCTACGTCTTCTTCGGTGGTCAGAATCCGACGACCCGCGGTGCTGCCGTGGCGGATAACTTGACCTTTGCTATTCCTGAGCCGACCAGCGCGGCTCTCTTGATCGGCGCGGCTGGCCTCCTGGCTCTGCGTCGTCGCCGCTAAGACAGATTTTCGACGCGAGTCGTTTTCACTTTCATTGAGAGTGAGGTTGAATGCAGAAGGCGCCGCACGGCAACGTGGGGCGCTTTCTCGCGCCTGCGTATAGAAGTTGCGCTTTCAGCGTCGCGACTGTGCCGCGGAACATCTATCTGAACTTGGGCTGGCGTCGCGATCGGGAAATAATTCTAAACTGAACCAGATGCGTAGCCTTGGCTTGGTCAGGCAAAGCCGGTCCATCAGCACGGCCCCAAAATAGTTTTATGAGTGCTTCCTCTTCTTCCCCCAACGTCCTCGTCATCATGGCCGACCAGTTGCGTCGGCATTCCCTCTCCATCTACGGCGATCCCAACATCTCCACGCCCAATATTGACGCCTTGGCGCGTTCTGGTGTTCGCTTCTCCAACGCGTCTTCCACGTTCCCGGTCTGCGTTCCCGCCCGCTTTACGTTCATGACGGGGCAGTACGCGCACAGCCGTTATGTCAGCTCCATCGAGTGGCGGATGTCCCCAGCCGAAACGACGTTGGCTGATCATTTTAACGAAGCCGGTTACGAGACCTGTTACATTGGCAAATGGCATCTCTATGGTGGTCATGGGGTGCTCCCCGGCCACACCAACATGAAGGCCAATCGCACACCAGTGCCGCGGATTCACCAGGGGCGGTGGAAGAAGTGGTATGGCTTTGATCTCGCGAACGCCCCCTGGGACACCTGCTACTACGAGGACGACGATCCGCTGCGCTGGGCGCACAACTCCCGCATCGAGC
>CAWUJC010000610.1:0-2234 GCA_963922355.1 uncultured bacterium
GCGGAGATGGCGAAGCGCCTCGGCTTCAATTGGGTGCGATTACACGACGGCGCGGGCATCACGAAGTGGTTTTCGCTCGAACGGCAGCCGGGCCAATTTAAGTTAGAGGGACCCGATTCTCAGCTGGATCACTTGCTCAATAACAAGCTGATGGTTCTGGGTTTGTTGGATAGTTCGCCACCTTGGGCCAGCCAAGCGTCGTTCCGCAAGCCGGACGGCCCCTATAACTACTTTTGGAACGCAACGTGGATTCCGCAGAATCGTGAAGCTTGGAAGAACTACTGCGAGACGGTGACGGCGCACTTCAAAGGGCGGATCGATTACTGGGAGATTTGGAATGAGCCGTACGTCGGGAACTTTTTCACCCGAGAATGGGATGCCGAGAACAAGAAGAAGATCAAAGGGGACGGCAGCGATTACTATAAGTTGGTGATGGAGGCCTTGCCGGCCGCCAAGAGCGGAAACCCGGACGCCAAATTCCTGATCGCAGTGCGTCGGGGTGAGTTCTTTGAGGAATTTCTCAAAAACAAGCCGGTGCCGGATCCCGAAGCGGTGACGATTCACATCTACACGCCCCAACACTTGGGTTCGCCGGAGGACTACGTCAGCGGCTACGTCAAGAGTATGCGGGAAGAGGCCCAAGGAACGGTCTTAGAGAAAAAGCCGCTCTGGAATACTGAAGGCGGGATGGGGCCGTCCGCTCAGCATTTCTATCGGCGGATGGAGCCCACAAGTCACGCCAATCGTGCCCTGGACATGGCCAGCGGCTTGGTGCGCTATCACCTCTCGTTTCTGGTCAATGGGGTGGAGAAAATCTTCCTCTATAGCTTCCACGGCGTGGGGCATTGGTCGGAGCAGTGGGTCGTGATGGGCTATGATGATTCACTCCCGCCGCATGCCTCCGCGCTATCCAATTTGTTTTGGCAGCTGGAAGAGACTAAGCTGCAAGATAGCGTGAAGCTAGATTTCGGCTGGGTCTTCTTTTTTGCGCACGCCGAGCGGCCAGTCGCGGTCATCGTTCCCAACATCTCTCAGCCAAAGCCGCTGGCGTTGAACGCGAGCCTCAAGGCCCAGGACATGTTTGGCAATGCCTACGAAGCCAAGAAGGTGAAGCCTAGCTGGCCTATCTTTCTGCCCTATCAATCCGGGCAGAAAGAAGGGCTCCTCTCTAACCTGAAGAAGGGCCTTTAGTAGAGACTTAATGTTGGACTGGCTCACTCCACGACGTCGTTCCAGCTTTGCCCGAGGCGAATCTCGTCGAAGGAACTGGCGCTCGCGCCAGCCTTAAACATCATGCGGTTGATGGTTGCTTTGCTGCTTAGCTCCAGCTTGACCGGCCACGAGGTAGGCTCTCCTTCGAGTTCAGCATCTTCGTCCCAGAAAGCGGCTTCCACCTGATCTTGACCGGTGGATTTTGCCGAAATCTTCAGGACGATCAGGATTGGCTTGTTGGCTTCTACTTTGCCTTCGCTGTCTTTCGGTTCGCCCGAACCTTCCACGAGCCAGAGGCCGGGTTGGTTGCGTCCAATGCCGACGCTCAAGACATGATAATCCTCCGATCCCCCGGTTTCATCAAAGAGCAAGACAGCGGCATGGGAGAACTTACCTAAAGAGGTGGTCTTGGTCAGAAAGCTAAGATAGCGGGTTTGGTTGTCGCCTAAATCGATCAAGCTTTCGGCATCCAATTCCCTAACGGCGTCTTGGTATTTCTCGCTAGATTTAATGTGTCCTCCGGTGACTTCTGCCTCATAGCCAGGAGGAGGAGTAAGGCTTTCTGCTTCGACTGTAAACTGCGGAGCATCGGGCGAGATGCCGTTTTTATAGACACCCTTCGACCACTTGCCTTTCCAGCCTTCTCCACCGGCCGCGTCTTCGAGAGGCACCCCACTGTCATAATCAAAGCCTTCGTAGGCAAAGAGTTCAGCTTGGGCTGGCATTGTTAGGACAAGGCCGGAAAGCAAAAACAGAGCGGCATAGATGGGTGGGGATAGAGGTATTTTCATCTACTTAGAATAAGGCTTTGAGCGGGAGGAGCGTCAAATCGGAGGCGCTGCATCGATGCATGATGCCGTTGTCCCGCCGAATGGCTCATGACCTAGATTTATGCATCTATGCACAAGGCTCCCCTTGGTTGTACCTGTTTCCAATCGTTTAATTAAGGGCATCAACTCCAACCAATACTATGAAACTACACAACCTTACTCTCATTAGCGCGGCCATGCTGGGCCTCACTT
>CAWUJC010000611.1:0-2234 GCA_963922355.1 uncultured bacterium
AAGGCTGTGGCGAAATGCTCTACAACAAGGAGCTGGAAGCGAACCAGATGGTCTGCCCGCTCTGCGGCTACCACATGCCAATCTCGGCCAAGCTGCGGTTGAGCTTCCTCCTCGACGAAGGCAGTTTTATCGAGCACGACGCCGGCATGACCTCGGTCGACGTGCTGGAATTCACCGGCGCAACCAGTTACCACGACCGCCTCGCCACCTACGTGAAGAAGACGGGCTTGAACGAAGCCGTGGTGACCGGTACGGGGAAGATTGAAGGGCATTCAGTCGACGTCGCCGTGATGGACTTCGCCTTTCTGGGCGGCAGCATGGGCTCGGTCGTGGGTGAAAAAATCGCTCGCACCTTGGAGCGCGCCGTCGAGAACAACAACCCGGCCCTCGTCTTTTGCGCCTCTGGCGGCGCCCGCATGCACGAAGGCATGCTCAGCCTCATGCAGATGGCCAAGACCAGCGGGGCGGTGGCCAAACTCGCCGCCGCCAAGTTGCCCTACATCAATGTTTTGACTAATCCCACCATGGGAGGTGTCACGGCCAGCTTCGCTGTTCTCGGCGACATCACTCTGGCGGAACCTCAAGCCATGGTCGGCTTCGCCGGTGCCCGCGTGATCAAAGAAACCACCCAGCAGGACTTGCCGGAGGGCTTCCAGACCGCCGAGTTTCTCCTCGAGCGCGGCCTGATCGACCGCATCGTCTCCCGGCTCGAGATGCGTGACGAGTTGGCCAAGCTCTTCGGCTACCTCGCCGCCAAAAAGTAACTCTCTCCGCCGTGAGCGATTTCGCCTACGCGCTGGGTCATAAGTTCAACTGGTTGGCGCTCCATGCCGCCAGCCACGTGGTCATGCAAGGCGGCAAAGACCTCCCTGCCGAAGGTCCCGTACTGGTGATGACCAACCACATCAGCCACTTCGACCCACTTCTCCTCGGCATTAGCCTTAAGCGGCCGGTGGACTACATGGCCGACAAGCCACTGCTGGAAATCCCCGTGGTTGGACGCCTTCTGAGAAGCTGGAATGCCTTCCCGATCGACCGGACCAAATCCGACCGCGCCACGGTCAAAACCGCCCTGGCCCGCTTTCAGGCCAATCGCGTCGTCGGTGTTTTTCCGGAAGGCGGGGTGCGGCACGGCGACGCCTCGATGCTGCGCGACCAGCCACTGCCGAAAGGGACGGTGAACCTGTGGCGGATGGCCAAATGTCCGGCCCTGGTTGGCGCCATTGTGGGGACGGATCAATTGTACCAGTGGCGCTCGATCTTTCGCCCCACGCGCATCTTTATCCGCTGGCGACCGCTGCTCCCCGCCCCCACACGCGAAGACGATACCGAGGACCTCCGCCGCAGACTCGAGACGGAAATTCGCCGGGCCGAGCAGGAACTGCATGAGCAATTCTCCTTTCGCCCCGAAGAGGAATCTCGCTCCGCCCAGCAACGCTGGAAGGAAAAATAGACCTTACGGCAGAGCAGAGCTCTGCCCTCTGCCTACGAAGCGAGCGGTAGCCTCAACTCTGCGGTAAATTCCTTCTCTGCTGCCTCGTAGGTGAACTCGCAAGTTCCGCCGTGCTTTTTCGCCACTTGGCGGGCAAAAACACACCCTAGGCCCAGCTTGCGGCGGCGACCGGCCAAGCCACGAATGTCGCCCAAATGCTCCAGGTGTTTGGGGGCTTGCTCCGGCTCGCAAAGATTGCGGACGCAAAGGGAGAGTTCTTGCTGATCCAAGCTCACCTCCACCTTCATGGGATGAGCCCGCGGCCCGGCACCGTTCGCGCCGAGCTCAATGGCGTCAGCTGCGTTGTCGAGCAGTTCGCCCAGGGCAACGCCAAGGAGCTCCGCCTCCCACGACGCGGTGAGACCAGCCGGCAACTCCGCTTCGGGCCACTCCACTAGCCCCTCGTACGCGGGTTCCTCCAGCACTTGGCGCCGCAGCTCAGTCACCCACTCCGCCACCTTGATCTCCGAAGGTCGGGGCTCCCGCGCTTCCAGCCGTTCGCGCACCAGTTGAAGTTGCTCGACGGCCTCAGCCACCAGATCCTGCAGCCGATGGGTTTCCAGCTCCACCCCCTGTTCGGCCGCCTGTTCACTCAGGTCGGTGACTTCCAGCACCAAGGAATTGAAGTGATTACGCAGGTCGTGAATCAGCTGCGAGACGAGGTGCGTCGTGGCCTGTTCGCGCAATTGAGAGGGAGCAACGGGAGATTTTTCCATGACACGGGGAGACTTCCGCCTTTATT
>CAWUJC010000612.1:0-2233 GCA_963922355.1 uncultured bacterium
AAGCGGGTCAGATACAACCATTTTGATGCTTACTGATCAGGGCCTATTTAGTGGTAAAATTCCTCCTTTTCATCCTGACACAGAACTCTCGATGAAGGCTTTATCTGACATGATTTACACGCTCAAACACGTTTGTTGGGATGGAGCAGTAACTAAAGATCACGCGCAGGTCCTTCAGAAAGCTGTCACTACCATCAACCAAGCTGAGTAACCATTTCCATTAAATGCAGATCTAGTTCTGAACAAAAGCCACCGATGGTTCGAACCTCCAGACTCTTAATCCTTCTTTGCTTCTTACTCTTCTCCTTGGAAGCCAGTGAGATCCAAGAGGCGAAGACGAGCACGACACCACTAGCTCCTCTTGGATTCTATAACGCTGTTTCATCGAACCATCATCCCGAACAAACCGCTCAGGTGTTTGGCTTTACGAATCAGGCAGATCAATTAATCAACTATCAAAGCGATGGAAAGTATCAGATCAACTCAGGTCAAGTTGAAGAAGGCACAAGAAAGACCTCTCTCTATAGCCTAGAAGAGCTCAAGCCCTTACTATCTCTTAAAAAATGTAAAGACTTCGTCGTTGTCTATTTCGATAAGCTGACCATGACTAAAGACTACGAGGCCATCGCCGCCGAACAGTCCAAGATCATGCAAGAGATAGGTTACAAGCGAGTCGTCGTCTTAGGAGCCAGCGGTATGGGTGTCCACTACATCGCGGACACCCAGCTGGAACTCATCCAACGGCTAAAGGAAAAATAAGCGCCCCCTACTTCTTCCGCTTCTTGGAGGCCGCGACTTTCTCCGCAATTTCCTCGGCGGGGTAGGTGATCATCTCGGCGAGGGTCGGGTGGTAATGCGGCATGAGGGCGAGTTCTTCGGCTGTGCCCTTGTAACGCATGACGGCGATGAACTCGTGGATGAGGTCGGCGGCGTGGGGGCCGACGATCTGGGCGCCGATGATTTCGCCCCGCTTCTTCTCCGCGAGAATCTTAATGAAGCCGTGCTCGATCCCCATGATGATCGATTTACCGTGATCGTTGAACGGGTAGCTGGCCACGTAGTAAGGAATCTTGTCGGCCTTGGCTTCCTTCTCGTTGAGGCCGACGCTGGCCACCTCCGGCTCGGTAAAGACGACCGAGCACTTGAGCCGGTAGTCCACCTTCTGCGCGGTCTTGGTGGCGCCCTTGAACTTGGTTTTACCCAGAGCGGCGAGCGCGGCGTTATGCCCGGCGACTTCGCCCTGCTGGATGGCGATGTGCACGATCTCGTACTGGCCGACCACGTCGCCGGCGGCAAAGATGTGCTTGGCGGAGGTCTTCATCCCCGCATCGGCGGCAATGCGCGCGCCGTCCAGTTTCACCTTGGCGGCATCGAGGTTGAGGCTGGCCGTGTTCGGCGTGCGGCCCAGGGCGTAAAAAATCTCGCTGGCTTTGACCGTCTTCTTCTTCCCCCCGTGCTCAAAGACCACAGCCTTCTGTCCGGCGACGGTCTTCGCTTGGAGCAACTTGGTGTCGGTGTGGATGGTCATGCCCTCAGCCCGGAGAGCTGCACTGAGTTCTTCCGCCACGTCGGCGTCGTCGCTCTTGAGAATCTGCGAACTGCGCTGGATGAGGGTGACCTTGCTACCGAGCCCGAGGAAGTATTGGCCCAGCTCCACCGCGATCACCCCGCCGCCCAGGACGACGATGCTTTCCGGCAGCTCTTTTAAGTTGAGCGCTTGATCGCTGTTGATGAAACCAACTTCGGCCAGACCCGGGACGGGAATCCACGGGATGATGGAGCCAGTCGCAATCACAAAGGACTTGCCAGTGATTTCTTGCTCGTCGCCGTCGGTTTTGAGCAGGACCGAATTCGGCCCGTTGAACTTGGCACTGCCGCGGAGGAAGGTGAACTTCCCCTTCTCCAACTGCTCGCGGCGGTAATCCGCAAAGCCGCCGATCAGCTTGTTCTTCCGGGCCACGATCTTGCCCAGGTCCGGTTTGATCGGCTCGACCTCCAGGCCAAAGTCCTTGGCGTGGCGGATGGCGTTCCAGCGATGGCTGGATTCCAGCAGCGATTTGGACGGCATGCAGCCACGTAAAATGCACAGGCCACCGACCTGGGCGCCGCCTTCGATCACGGCAACATCAGCTCCGGCTTCGGCGGCAGTCCGTGCGGCGGCATAGCCCGCGCTGCCACCCCCAATAATCACAACATCAAACGACAGGGTACTCATAGTTCTTTCACTTACTTG
>CAWUJC010000613.1:0-2228 GCA_963922355.1 uncultured bacterium
CTTGTGAGGAAATCGGCCGCTCGTTTGAGAAAGAGAACATGGGCACGATCATCCGCACGGTGGGTATTTGCTGCATTGCGGTGATCGCAGCAATTGATAACAACTATCTCTTTTACGGTTCGGTGAAGACCAGTCTCTATGAGCCTTGGCAGTGGATCGTGGCGATTCCGCTCATCGGGGTGATCGGCGGTTTTCTGGGAGGGCTCTTTGCTCAGTGCCTCCGCATGGCGCTGCCGATCGTGACCAATTTTGCCAAAACGCACGGCATGCTGGTCGCGGTTTCCATTGGCACGTCCCTGGCTTTGGTGGCGATGATTTCCGACGGCGAGAGTCTGGGGAGCGGCTTCCTGGACGCGCGTAATATCATCCATGGCGAGGGGGATGAACTCTCGCCGCTGTATCCCCTCTACCGCGCTGGGGTTACCTTCATTACCTTGCTCAGCGGCATCCCGGGTGGGTTATTTGATCCCACGCTTTCGGCCGGAGCTGGGCTGGGCAAGAATCTGGCGCCCTTCTTTCAGCAGTTTGGGTACATCGATACCAAGGCGGTGGTGATGATGGCCATGGTGGCTTACTTCACGGGCGTAGTGCAGAGCCCGATTACCTCGATGGTGATCATGGTGGAGATGACCGCCTCGGTGGCGATGAGCTTACCCCTGCTGGCCGTGGCGATCATTGCCTACGAGGTCTCACACAAAATTTGCCCGAAGTCGCTCTACGAGACGATTGCCGAAGACTTCCTCGACGCCCACCGCAAACACCACGCGGACGAGCAAAAGGCCAAGGGGAAGGAAATTATCGACGACTGACCTCGTTAGGCTGTTGCTGGCGGGGTCAGACAACCGCCGCGACTGAGATAAACATTTTCGCCCAGGAGCCACTCATGGGCAAAGCCGGCGGTCCCGCCATAGAAACTGCGCGTGCAGCCGGGCGTGGTACGCTCATGGAGTTCCGCGATCAGGCTATCCACCCGGGGCAACCAGGCGCTGGTCTCGGCAAAGACTTGTTTTTCCGCGCCTTCGATGTCGATCTTGAAGAGGTCAATCTTCTCTAACCCATGTTCGGCCATCAGCGTGGGGACGGAAACAGCACGGACCGGGTGCAGCGCCTGGGTCGTGGCTTCCTCCGCTTCCCGAGTCAGGAAGCCCCAGTGTCCGCCGCCAGCGGTCAGGAGCTGGAGTTCGCCGTCCTGATGCCACAGGGCCGCCTGGACGGGCGTGACGTTGGGGTAGGCGGCCGTGTTCTTTTGCAGGAGGGCGAAGTTGGAAGCCTCGGGCTCGAGGGCGATAATCTTGGCTTCGGGAAAGCGATTGGCGAAGGTGAGCGCCGCCAGGCCAATGTTGGCTCCGGCATCGATGATGACCTCCGGCGCACGGTGGACGTCGAAGGCGTACTCCTGCTTCTTCACGACTTGGTAGTAGGTCAGCACGTCGGAAGACGGCACGCGAACCCAGCAAGGATGCGCCCAGTCTGGCCGGTGGATTTCCACTTCCCCCGGCGCGCCGCGGAAGCGCGCCGCCCAGTGGCCCTTCAGCCCAGGCCAACCCAGAATCCGGTAGTGGAATTTGCTCTGCTTAAAAAAGTTCATGCCCCGATGTCGATCAAAAGGAAGCGCTCCTTATATCAGGGCGAGGGGTGGGCCGCAAGAATCGGGGCCGTGCTCGCAAGCTCAGGGCGAGGATTTCGTAGATGTGGGGCTGAGAGCATTAGCCAACTCATGAGCTTCTTCCCGGCTCATATTTCCACCGCTCACATAAAATGACTGACCAAATGAACCGTGGATGACCGGAGCCGTGAGGACTTTTCCGTTGATGATGACGGCCATTCTTTGGCCCGTGGCTTGCTTGGTTAAGGCCAGCATGCGTTGGCCTGCTTTCTCCGTGAGCGTGACGGCCACACTAGGCAAGCCTTGCTGATCTGGGACATGCTGGGCACTTTCAATGTCCGCACTGGTGAAGCGGGGCTTCGACTCAACGTAGATTTCGTTTGGTCCATCCTTCGGGGGATGAAGAAAGGGGGTAGGTTGGTAGCCTTCCTGCGGGGTGTCCGAAGCCAAAGCCAGGGCAAAGACCGGGGGCGCTTCCGCTCGACAGGCCAGGGGAGCAACGAGGCTCAGGCTAAGAATGAGGTAGAGCGTTCTCATCTACCAGACCTCGGGGAGGCGGTAGACGCGTTGCTTGGCTTGCTGGCGGGAGGGGTGAGGCTTCTCGGGATCGGTGACGACGACG
>CAWUJC010000614.1:0-2216 GCA_963922355.1 uncultured bacterium
CGGATATCGTCCGCGCGGATGTTTCTTGGAAGACGGGGGTGACGGGCACGATGAAGATTGCCCATTTAGCGGAGGCGCACGGACTTCAGTGCGAGCTCCACACCACCACCATGGGGCCGATGGACATCGCGAACCTGCATGTCTCCTGCGCCATGCGCAACTGCGAGTATTTTGAACTTTTCGTCCCGGAAGAAACCTTCCGATTCCCGATGAAAGATCCCTGGCCGATCGACGAACAGGGGATGATCACCGTTCCAGAAAAGCCCGGTCTTGGCATCGAGCTGGATTGGGACGGGATTGAAAACAGCACCAAGGCCAATCATGTCGTCGAATACTGAACTCGTGAACTAACCTCCCAAAGAATGAAGTTGTGATGAAAGCTACCTGTCTGACCCTAATCCTTTTCTTGTCCGGTGCCTGCGCCTCCCTCTGGGCGCAAGCGACCATTGATGAATCCGTTATCTCCAAAACGATCAAGGTAGATCCCAAGGGCGGTGGCGATTATACCACGATCAAAGAGGCCTTTGCCTACCTCCAGAAGAATCCGAAAGAACCGGTCAAGGTGTTGATCGCACCAGGGATGTATCGCGAGGGAAATATCCGCCTGAGCAAGCGTTCGGCGGTGACCGTGATTGAAGGGGCGGAAGCAGGGAAGGTCATTATCTCCGGCTCTGACGTCTGGAAGGATTGGAAGGATGAGGGGGACGGCAAGTTTTCCAAGCCCTGGGAATACGATTGGGGTATGGCCAAGTTCGATGACAATTATCAGATTAAGGATGACCTGGGCCGCCGATGCGAAATGGTCTTCTACGATGGGAAGCTCCTCCAGCAGGTGAAAGGCGCCGCCAGCTTGGTGGCGGGTTCTTTTGCTGTCGATGAGGAAGGCGATAAACTCTGGCTTATGCCGCCAGCCGGCAGTTCGCCGGATCAAGCGCTGATTGAGGTTGGCGTCCGCAGCGAGCTGATCCGTTGCCACGACATTGATAATTTTGTCTTCCGCAACCTCGTCGTGCAGCATGCGGTCAACAGCCCGGTGCACGACGTCAATAAGCGCTTCAACTTTGCCGTATTTGGGCAGCAAGACAGTGTCACCAATGACACGGTAGACAACTTTCCCGGGCGTGATTTCTGCGAGAATATCCTGATCGAAAACTGCGTTTTTCATTGGAATAACAGCAGCGGCATGATCATGGCCAACTCGCGCTTTGTCACTTACCGGAACAACCAATACAACGACAACGGAAACTCCGGCGTCTCGCCCAGTCGAGTGAAGCAATTCCTGGTTGAGAACTGCGACTTCATGCGTAACAACTGGCGGATTGGCGGTTACGGGAAATTCACGGGCTGGGCACCGGCGGGGACGAAGATGTTTCATACCCGCGATACGCTCATCCAGAATTGCCGCTTTATCGACAACGATGCCACCGGCCTGTGGATGGACTTCGGCCACGAGTACGTCACGATCAAAGACTGCATCATGAGCGGAAACGCGGAAGAGGGGCTTTATCTTGAAGCTAGTGCCGGTCCGTTCTTAGTCGAAGGCTGCACCATCACCAACAATGGCATCGCCAGTTCCCAGGGTTTGAGCGGGGGTATTCTGGTGGCGGAGTCACTGGATGTGACGATCCAGAATTGCCTGATCGCCAACAATAATTACTACCAAATTGGAATCCGCACGCGCGACCGCGCCGAATCTTCCGGCTATTGGAGTACGGTGATGTTTGACGGGCAGGTGCGCCATCTAACGCTCAAGGACAGTAAATTGGTTGGGAAAACCGTGCACCAGAAGTACGAGCCCAGTTTCTACAACGATGAGCTGGACCAGCGCTCGGGTGGCCTGATCATGAGCCACACCCATAGTGCCACGGAGAACCAAGATGGGACTTATTACAATCAGACCTTCCTCCCGACTTATGTCGGTTCCGGCAATACCTTCTACCACCCGGATCGGAAGGAAGTCTTCTCCAATGGTAAGCATTACGGCTTTATCCGCGTGGACCTAGACGAGTGGCAGAACATGACGGGCCAGGACCTCGACGCCAAGTGGGAGAAAGTCGACGTGCCGGAGATCAAGAAGTAGGCGCGAGAGCGCCGACCGGCGCTCTAGACGTTGTCCGAAAATCCCCTCCGTCACATCAACGAAGGGGTGGGATAGCACCTAGGCTTGGTGGCCATTCGCCGAGCTGATCAACTTGGGCTTGGCGGCGGCTTTTTCC
>CAWUJC010000615.1:0-2214 GCA_963922355.1 uncultured bacterium
CGGGGGTGATCGCCGACGTCACCTTAAAGCAGGTTTACCGCAACCGGGGCGCCGTGCCAATCGAAGCGAAGTACGTCTTCCCGGCCTCCGCCCGCGCGGCCGTCCACGGGATGACAATGAAGATCAGCGACCGCGTCATCCTCGCGCAAATCCAGGAAAAGCAGCAAGCCAAGCAGACCTTCGAGAAAGCGAAGGACGAGGGCAAAACGGCCTCGCTCCTGGAAGAGCACCGACCGAACGTTTTCCAGATGAGTGTGGCCAACATCCTGCCGAACGACCGCGTGGAGGTGATTCTCCAATACACCGAGATGCTGGTGCCGACCGATCACATCTACGAATTTGTCCTGCCCACCGTGGTTGGCCCTCGCTACGAAGGCGCGCCCGGCACCGTCGCCGCGTCGGGCGAGAAGTGGGTCCAGAATCCTTATCTCACCGTCCCGCAGCAAGCCATCACCGCCAGCTCGCAACCTGCCTTTATGTTCCAAGCGCGGATTGACGGCGGCTTGCCTTTGAGTGATGTGACCAGCCCCAGCCACCCGGTGGACATCCAGTACGACGGAAAAACCTCCTGCACCGTTGGGCTCCAGCCCGGCAACTCGCGTCCGGACAACCGCGACCTGATCCTGCGCTATCGGCTGGCGGGCGAGATGGTCAACACCGGCTTGCTTCTTCACCAGGGGGAAAAGGAAAATTTTTTCGCCCTCATGCTCCAACCACCCGCGCGAACCAAGCTGACGCAGATTCCGCCGCGCGATTACGTCTTTGTCGTCGATGTCTCGGGTTCGATGCACGGCTTCCCGCTCAGTGTTTCCAAGTCATTGCTGCGGGATTTAATCAGCGCGCTTCGCCCCACGGACACCTTTAACGTCATGCTCTTTGCCGGTGGTTCGCAGGTGCTGTCGCCCAAGCCATTGACGGCGACCGAAGGCCACATCCGCCGGGCTGTTCGCTTTATTGACCAGGAACAAGGCGGCGGGAGTACGCAACTGCTTCCCGCCCTGCGGCGGGCGATGGCCCTCCCGAAAAGTGAGAACACGTCCCGGAGCGTGATTGTTGCCACGGATGGCTACATCTCGGTCGAAGCCGAAGCTTTCGATCTGGTCCGGGAAAATCTCAATCAAATGAACGTCTTTGCCTTTGGCCTGGGCAGCGGCGTGAACCGTCATTTAATCGAAGGCTTGGCCCATGTCGGCCAGGGGGAAGCGTTCGTCGCGCTCAATCCCTTGGAAGCCAAGGCCGTCGCCAAGCGCTTTCGCGAGTATGTCGAGCATCCGGTGCTGACCCAAGCGAAGCTTATCTTCGACGGTTTTGAGGTCTACGATCTGGAGCCGCCCGTCCCGGCTGATGTCTTGGCCAACCGCCCGGTCACGGTGGTGGGCAAATGGCGCGGCCAGCCGAAGGGCTCCATCACCCTCGAAGGGCAAACGGGCGAGGGCCCCTATCGCCGGACCATCCAAGTGGCCGACTACGCGGGGCTGGCTCAGGTCAAACCCTTGCCCTACCTCTGGGCCCGCGAACGCATCCGTACGTTGGTAGACTACAATCGACTTTCGCCCCGCGATGAGCGCGTGGCGGAGGCGACCAACCTCGGCCTGCTTTACAACTTGCTCACGCCTTACACTTCTTTTGTCGCCGTGGATCAGGTGGTGCGAAATCCCGGCGGCGAAAACAAGGAGACAGACCAACCCCTGCCTTTACCGGCAGGTGTGTCGCCCAGCGCCATCAGCAGCGGCAGTAGCGGCGTGCAAATGGCCGTTGCCCCCGAACCAGGAACATGGGGCATGCTGCTGATGGTGGCTGGGTTAGCCGCCTGGATGCACTATCGCCGTCGCCAGAAAGCCTCTGCGCAAAACTAGGGTGGGGCCATGGAGCGCTCTCTGCATCCGGTCCGTCTGCTCGTCGCCCTCTTGGACCAACCTTGCCTCTTGGTCCTGGTAGGCTTTGCGTTCGCCTTCTGGCCCATTGGTCTGTGGTACCTGATGCGAATGACGGACGGGTCGGATGAGCCGCTGGGCGTCCTTGCCCTTGTGGTGGCCATGATGTTTGTCCCGTGGAGAAAGTTGGACCGGTTGCTTGAGTTTGGTGACTACCTGCTCCTGGCCCTCCTCGTGTTCGCGTATCTGTTTTTTGCGGCGAGTGCGCCCCCGCTCCTGGGAGGTATCATCGTCGTCGCCGCGTTGGCAGTGGTTTTCTTAAAAATGGGCGCGCCACCGG
>CAWUJC010000616.1:0-2198 GCA_963922355.1 uncultured bacterium
TCCATCGGTCGGCCATAGTGGGCTTCGATCCGCTGCAGCACATCCGCGTACGCCAAGGCTTGGGCGTCGGAGAGCTTGGGGCGAGAACCAGCTTCGCCAAGCTCATGCCATTCAGGCGCCGCAGCTTCCTCGGCAAGCACGAGTGCTTTCGTTTGCTTGCCCCGCAGGCTTTCTATGATGGTGCCCTTGGATTTGCTGACGACAAAAATGTCGGGAGAAATCTCGCCCGAAACAATCGCCTCGCCCAAGCCAAAGCAGGCTTCGATCAGACACATATCCGGCTCCTGTGTGACTGGATGCACCGAAAACCCGATGCCAGAAATCTCACTTGGCACCATCTCCTGCACCACAACAGCCATCCGGATCATCGTGCCATCAAAACCATTGGCTGCAGCGTAGGCCAGCGTGCGACGACTAAAGGCCGAGAGCCAGCACTCCCGCACTTTCTCCAATAAGTCGTCCGCCCGGACATGAAGATAGGTCTCCAACTGACCCGCCCAGGCATTGGCCGTGCCGTCCTCGCAACTGGCGCTGGAGCGCACCGCCACGGCGTCCAAACCCATCTTTTGGTAAAGCGCCATCACCTCTTCCGCGACCTCGGGTGGCATCGTGGCCGAGCGGAGTCGCGCTTCGAGTTCTTCCGCAATAGGCTGCACCTTCACCTTATCTGCCGCTACCGCCTGTAGCAATTCGGATACGCGATCTCGCTCGTTGACGGTCTGCAAAAACAAATCAAAGGCCGCTTCGGTCAGGGCGAATCCTTTCGGCACCTGAAACCCCGCAGCCATCAGCTCTCCGAGAGAGGCAGCCTTACCACCCACCTGCGAAAGATGCGCGTGATTAATCGCATCTAAGGGGAGAACATAACTTGGCGATCCAGGCATGGGGCACATTCCGAGTTAACGAGGGAAGCAACGGACTCCCCTCAACCTAAACTCCAACGACGGAATATCTAGGTTCATTTGCGCCTACCTGACTAAATGCTGATGGCCGTCAGAACGTGATAAACCTGCTAAAGATTCCTTGTATCGTGCCACCAAGTTCGCTACAAGAAGGGTTCGCTCAGGAGCTGAATTCGTCGACTCGACCTCTCTCCGCATCAGAGGCAACACGCCTTTGGCGGTCAGGAGGTCCAGGGCTTCGAAGGAAGTCCGACCAAAGGCTTCCGCTCCGAGCTCATTTTTACGGGCTGTAGCGCAGCTTGGTAGCGCGCCTCGTTCGGGACGAGGAGGTCCAGGGTTCAAATCCCTGCAGCCCGACCCTTCAAGTGGTCGTTTACCACCGCATCATCGGGAGTGGATTACGGAAAGGATGCTTTTTTAGCTGCAACCATGTGAGATGGGCCAAATTGTTGTGGAAGCCCAAATTCGGGAAGGCGTTCTGGACGGAGCGGATAAAGCCAACCGGGACACCAAAGCGCCGCCAGCCCATGGAGGCGTCAACCCAATCGCCTTTGCGAAACACGTCGACCAGAACGTTCTCCGGACCGCGAACGCGACGAAACTTGTGGTGCCACTCAATCATGCGACTGATCTCCTCCACCCACTCCGCTTTGCCGTTGGCTTGCAAGTACTGCCGGGCTTCGCGGATGGAAGGGGCGAGGTAATCGACGGTGTGGTCGGACCAAAGACCGATGTCGTGAAAAGCCCCTGCAATGGTGAGCTTTTGTTTCTCCTCCGGCTGGCAGGGATGGACGGCAAAGCAGAAATGCAGCACGCGATACACGTGGTTCGTGTAGGGCTGGGCCTGATCTGCCATGGCCTCACGCCATGGCGCTAGTATTTCCTCTAAGAGCGGCAGCTCTTTCTCAATCCGTAACAAGCGGGTCTCCTTTGAGCAACAGACGACAGATTACTTGCCATTTGCATTCTTTTTCAGAATCGCTTCGGCCGTTTGCTGGAGTTGTCCCGCGATGTCATCGGTGAGTGCTGTCAGCCGGATCTTGAGCATCGTCGCCTCCGGGGGCGGGGAGGCTAGAAAAGGATTCAGAACCAACGTTTCTTTGACCAAGGCGCGGGTATGCCCAATCAGTTCCACTTTAGGTTGCCATTCGATAAGCGACGTTTGTTCGGTCGCTTCCGCCGCGCTTTCGAAGGTGAAGAAAATACAATTAAGCGAACCGCGGGAGTTGGGACCATCCAGCCGGTACTTTCCCTTCCCGTATTTGGAAGCGGAGAACGGATAAGGCAGCAAGAACT
>CAWUJC010000617.1:0-2198 GCA_963922355.1 uncultured bacterium
GATCCGCGTGCCGAATGGTGGAAAGGCGATGGGCGATGACGAAGGAGGTGCGCCCGCGGAGCAAGCGGTTCAAGGCACTTTGAATCAACTGCTCGGTCGCGGTGTCCACACTGGCCGTGGCCTCGTCCAAAATGAGAATTGGAGGATTCTTTAGCAAGGCGCGGGCAATCGAGATGCGCTGCTTTTCCCCGACGCTCAACTTCACGCCACGTTCGCCCACGTTGGTGTCATAGCCTTCCGGCAGTTCGCGAATAAACTCGTGGGCATTGGCGGCCAGAGCGGCGGTTTCCAATTCCTTTTGGCTGGCACTCGGACGACCAAAGCGCAGGTTATCGCCCACTGTCCCGTTGAAGAGGAAGCTCTCCTGACTGACCAGACCAATCTGCTGCCGCAATTGCGAAAGGGGCACCTGAGAGATGTCCACGCCGTCGATGGTGATTCGTCCCTTACTGCTGGCTTCATAAAAGCGTAGCAGCAAACTCATGATGGTCGACTTTCCGGCTCCGGTATGTCCAACCAGCGCCACGGTCTCACCCGGCTGAGCGGTTAGGTTGATGTCCTGAAGAACCGGCAAGTCTTCCCGATAGGAGAAACCCACGTTCTCGTACACCACCTTGCCCTTGAGCGGATTGGGCAGCGTGAGCGCTTCGCCCTTCGGCTGGTAAGGCTCGGGTTCAATGTCCAAAACTTCAAACACCCGGTCCCCCGCAGCACGGCCTTGCTGGAAGAGTTGGTTCAACTGATGCAGGCGCCCAATCGGCTCGTAGAACATGCCCACGTACAACAGAAAGCCCACAAACTCGCCCTTACTCAGCCCGTTGCCATCGATGACTTGCAGGCCGCCAAAGTAGAGCACGATGACCGATCCCAAGGAGGTAAAGAACATCATGCTCGGGTTGTAGGTCGCCCAAATGTGCATCAAGGTCATCATCGCGCGGCGCAGGGCGTTCGCTTTCTCCTGGAAGCGGGCAAATTCCGTCTCCTCCCGGGCGTAGGACTTGATCTGCCGCACGCCTTGCACGTTATCGACCAGGAGCGAGTTCATCTCGCTCGTCGCTTTCCGCGACGCGGCCCAGCGCTTGTGCGCCGTGAGCGTGAACCAAGCTCCTCCCCCCACGAGAACCGGGATGGGAATCAAAACCAAGGCTGCCAAGTAGACGTCTTTCCAAAAAAGAATCACGCCCACAATCAAGACCTGAAGGATAGCCACCAAGCCCTGCTCAATGCCGTCAATCAAGACGCGCTCCATGTCCATCACGTCCCCTTCTACGCGCGTCACCACATCGCCGGTGCTTCGATTATCGTACCAGTGCAGCGGCAAGCGCTGGAGCACGTCGTAGAGATCGCTGCGTAGATCATAAATCACCCGTTGCTCGAAGGCGTTGTTGAGCCGGATGCGCAAACTGTTGAAGATGTCCCGCGCCAGAAAAGCTCCGGCCACGAACAAGGCATAGGGCAACAGGGCTTCCACATCCCCGGTGGTGATAACGTCATCAATGATCCACTGCGTCGCCTGGGGCAGCACCAAGCCCGAGAGCGTCGCCAAGATGGCGCAGGCAAACGTGCCCAGCGCATACCACTTATAGCGGGCGCCGTACTGCCAAACTCGAGTAATGGTCTTCATCGCGAAGGGTTACCCAAGCACGAGAAGGAGAAACCGGCCAGTGGTATTTTCAATCCCTGCCTTTATCCCCCCCGACGCCCGGCCAGGGGCTCGAGTGGACGTGGCCGAGTTCCGGCCACTTGCTGTTGGCGGGAGCGACGTACGCTGACTTTGACCGAAAGCAACTGACGTTTGGCTCCCTTGAAAACGCCACGCAACGGCGGCACGTCGTGGTAATCGCGGCCCACGCCGATCTGCACATGGCGCTCACCTTCGGTTTGGTTGTTGGTCGGGTCCAGCCCCACCCAATGGCCGTTGGGTGTGTAGACTTCCACCCACGCGTGACTGGCCGTCGCGCCAATGAGGGCTTCCTCCTTGGGATCCTCCGCGTCGGTTTCCAGATCGCGGTCCACGCCTTGGCTGATGTCCTCTTCGCTCCGAGCGGCGGCGGCATCCGTCTCAATGTAACCGCTCACGTAGCGGGCCGGCAGCCCGGCGCAACGCAAGACCGCGATCATCACGTGGGCGAAGTCTTGGCAGACGCCTTGGCGCGAAGCGATTACCTCGTTGATCGGCGTGCTGATTTCGGTCACTC
>CAWUJC010000618.1:0-2198 GCA_963922355.1 uncultured bacterium
CAGACGCGGGCAAGCTTGGCGACGGTGGCCGTTTGCCCGGCGTCTTCTCCAAAGGCGAAGCCCGCGGCGATGACCTGCGGCGTTTGCTGGATGGTCAGCCCGGCCAAGAGGCCGTAGAAAAGCTGGGACATCTCTAGCCATTGCCCAAGAAACGGCAGCACCAGCATGGAGATTAAACCGATCAGCGTGACCAAGCCGACGCTGAGGATGACGTCGCGTTCTTTGGCCGAAAGCAAAGGAGCGATGGCGACAATCGCCGTCCCGCCGCAGATTCCAGTTCCCACGCCCAGAAGGCAGGCCAGATCACGACTCAACCCCAACTGACGGCGCAACCCCAGAAAAAGACCGATTGCTAGCGCCACGACGAAGACGCTAAGGACCAAGCCCGGAACGCCAATTTTCAACGCCGCCATCAGGTCCATTCGGGCACCAAGTAGAATGACACCGAGCGGCAGCAGTCCCTTCACCGCCAGTTTCAAACCGGGAAGAAAGAGCCCACCCCCCAGAGTATTGCCCAGGAGCATCCCGACGAGCATCGAGACAAGAATGGGATCCAAGAGCCGGGCGTGGGACCAGCCCGCCTGACTTGCCATAAGTCCAAGGCCCAGGCAAAGCAGGGCTAAACCCAGGGCCAGGGCCAGTCCGGGCCAATGGTTGCGGGCTGAGGATGCCTCCGGTTTCGTCTCTTGGACCGACTCACCGCCCTCCATCCAAATGAGGTGCTCCGCCCAGTCATAGGTCCGGTCGGAAGCAGGCAGGGATTTGGAGGAGGCGGTCATCGGTCCTGGGTGATGGCCTAGAACGTGACCGTGACGGGCTTACCGTCTTCGGCCGCTTGGTAGATGGCGGCGATGACCGAGAAGCGCTGGAGGGCCTCGCGGCCGGTCAAGGCCATGTGGTCCTTAGTTCCGGTGAGAAACTTGGCAAATTGCGGCAACGGTTCGAAGTCATAGCAATCTGGAACCTCAGCCGGAGGATGTTGGTGCGAGGTGCAGACCGGCTCGCCCTGGGCGTTACTGGTGTAGTGATGCAGGGTGCGGTCGCCATAGCCCATGCGGTCGAAGGTGATGGCACCATCGACGCCGTGAATGGCGGTAAGGTGGAGGTCCGGGCCGTGGCTGGCGTCACTGCGTTCGTAATGTAGGAAGAACCGGTGATCATCTTGCTGGACGATTTCGACCACAGCGGAGACGTGGGTTTCCACATCGTAGGTCAAGCCTTCCGGAAATTCGGCGGGCAGGTTCACTCGATCAAGCGTGACGTTGGAGACCGTGATTTCCTTGGGCTGGAAGAGCTCGACCCAAGAGGTGACGTCGTACGGGCCGAGGTCCCAGAGGCGACCTCCACCCGCTTTGCTTTTGTCCAACGACCACCAGACGCCGGCGCTGCGGCCGTCCAAGCCTCGCCGGTTGCGTTGATCACGGTCGATCCACTCGGCGTGATAAAGGCGTCCAAGCTGGCCGGTGCGGATCATTTCGCAAGCCTGGAGGTGGCCGACCCAGTGGCTGGTGCGGCGGCTGCAGCAGCCAATTTTTAATCCGAGCTTTTCCGCCGTTTCCACCATGGAGGTGGCTTCCGCTAAGCTGAGGGCAAACGGCTTTTCGCAGAGCACGTGTCGTCCGCTCTCCAGTGCCTTGATCGTCTCATCGTGATGGAGAAACGGCGGGGTGACGTTGACCACAATGTCGTCGGGCCGGGCCGGGGAGGCGGCGAACATCTCGTCCGAACTGGCGTAAAAGGTCGTGTCGGGATGGTTCTCGGCGAACTTCTTTCGGGCGGCCTCGTTGGGATCGGCGGCGTGGAGTTCAAGTTCGCGCGGGATACGGTTCATTACGCCGGCGTGGGCGTCGGCAATGATGCCGGTTCCAATGAGATAGATGCGTTGTTTTTCCATGGAGATTCTAGGTTGAGGGGGAAAGGCGAACGGCTTGGCCGGTTGCCGCAGATTCTTTGATGGCCAGGATAAGGCGCAGGACTTCGCGCGCGGTGTGACCGTCGACAGGTGGGGCTTGGCCGGTTTTGATGGCGTGGACGAAGTCGTCGATCCGCAGCGCCGGGCGGACGTGGGGATCAGCCGGTGCAATCACGTCGCGTTGCCCTTCCTTGGCCTGGAGGGTGATGGTGGCGGCCTCGCCTTCCGTCAATCCGTTGGCGGCGCAGCGAGCGATGCCTAGGGAGCCGGTGAGGAGTTCCAAGCC
>CAWUJC010000619.1:0-2197 GCA_963922355.1 uncultured bacterium
TTGATATGCTTTGGACCCTGCCCCCCGGCGCTGGCATGGAAGGTGGCGGCTTTGGCAATGCCATCGTTGGTACCTTTGCCTTGGTCGGCATCGCAACCCTGGTGGCCCTACCACTTGGCTTGCTCACGGCGATCTTCCTGACTGAATACGCCAACGGGACCAAGTCCGCCCGCGTCATTCGCTTTGCCTGTAAGATTCTCAGCGGCATCCCCTCCATTCTCGCGGGTGTGTTCATCTACGCCGCCGTGGTGCTCACCCTGGGCAGCTTCTCCGTCGTGGCGGGTGGCCTGGCCCTGGCCGTGTTGATGCTCCCGATCATCGTCCTCTCGGCGGAAGAAGCTCTCCTCCGCGTACCGAAGTCCATCCGCGATGCCTCAACTGGTCTTGGTGCTACCACCTCGCAGACCATCTTGCGCGTGACGCTACCTGCCTGTACGCCCGCTCTCATCACTGGCGTCATGCTCTCCGTCGCACGTGCTGCGGGCGAGACCGCGCCCGTCATGTTCACCGCCTTGTTTAGCAGCTACTGGCTCGATAGCCTGACCCAGCCCACGGCCTCGCTCTCCATGCTTATCTTCAATTACTCGGCGATGCCCTTCCCCAACATGATCGACATCGCTTGGAGCGCTTCGTTAATCCTTATTCTTCTGGTATTGATTACCAACATCATCAGTCACTTCGTTACCAAGGCCAAATAACATGTCCGAATCATCTGTTGCCGATAAAGTTGCCCAAATGGGAAAGCCCGCCGACGTCGACCCTGGCAGATTGGCCGCTGGGCCCGTCATCGACTACGACACCTCGGCCGCTCCCTGCTCGGAATCCGCCATTGATACCCGCATCAACCGCTTCTTCTACGGCAAGAGCAAGGCCCTCAAGCACGTCAACCTGAAGATTCCCAAGAACAAGGTCACCGCCTTCATCGGGCCGTCCGGCTGCGGCAAAAGCACCACCCTGCGCTGCTACAACCGGATGAACCATGAGAGCCACACCACGGTCGAAGGCAGCATCTTCATGGAAGGCAAGAACATCTACGACAAGAAGGTGAGCAAGCGCCTCCTGCGCTACCACGTCGGCATGGTCTTCCAGCAGCCCAACCCCTTCCACTTCTCCATTTACGAAAACGTCGCCTTCCCGCTCAAGCTCAACGGCTTCAAGGGCGACATCGCCCAGCGCGTGGAAGAGAGCATCCGCTCCGCCAACCTCTGGGACGAAGTGAAGGACAAGCTCCACGATTCCGGCCTCTCCCTCTCCGGCGGTCAGCAGCAGCGCCTCTGTATTGCTCGCGCCGTGGCGACCAAGCCGCGCATCCTGCTCATGGACGAGCCCTGCTCGGCGCTCGACCCCATCTCAACTCTTAAGGTGGAGGAACTGATGGGCGAGCTGAAGAAGGACTACACCATCGTCTGCGTGACCCACAACATGGAGCAAGCCAAGCGCGCCTCCGACTATGTGGCCTACTTTTACGTGGATCGTGATGACCCGGAAGGCCCCTGCGGCCAGCTCGTGGAATTTGGCGAAACCATGCAAGTCATGGTCGACCCCAAGAGCATCCTCACCCACAATTACCTCACCGGCCGCAAGGCGTAGGTAATTGGTCCCTAGTGATAAAGCTCTTCTGTTGCTAGAGGAGCTTTCGTACAAGCTCTCAACTCTAGCTCAAGTCTAGGTTTTCCAGGACGAAAGCGAGTCCAGCACCACGTTCGTGCGTAAGGCGCTTGCACCGGTGCTCAGGGCAGTTTCCTTCCCACGCAGACTCGCCAACACGTTTTCAATCAACGGGGATTGAATCGCCTCGGGTAAAGCAAAGGTTTCGGTAGACGCAACTCCATCCCGATGCGTCACCACCTCGGGCGGACCAAAGACCGAGCATGTGACGCAGCCCTCATCAAACGTCAGCGTCACCTGTTCCGTCTCCAGCTCGCTGAGGAAATTCCAGTGAGCTACCACACTCACGCCCTGAGCGCTGATCGCCGTCAAAGCCGCCGATTCTTCCACCTGGGTGCGCTCCGTGTAGTTTCTCACATAACCGGTCACGTGCTCAAGCGGCCCAGCCCAAAAATCAAGCAGGTCTAAGGCATGGCTGCCCAGGTCCCAGACCAGCCCTCCCCCGGAAAGCGCCGGGTCAAAGCGCCACCCGGAGACATCGGCACCCGGCCGCATCTGCCCCCCAGCAAAGGCATAAACAATCTGTCGC
>CAWUJC010000620.1:0-2186 GCA_963922355.1 uncultured bacterium
TCGAGGGCGTACAGGTGAAAATCACTGCTGCCGATGTAAAGTTCGGGTTCGAGGACCAGAGGTGTACTTTCGATCGGGCCATCCGTGGCAAAGGTCCAGAGGCGCTCTCCGGTTTCGCGGTTCAGGCAGACAACTTCCCCTTTTTCGGTGCCGAGGTAGACCCGCTTCCTCATGATGGCGGCCCCACCTTTCACAGCAGCCCCGACATCTGCTTCCCACACCAGTTCCAGCGGCGGATTGAGGGGGTGGGGAGCAATTCCCTGGAGCGAGTGGTTGCCGCGGAACTGAGGCCAGACGATGTCCTGGACGCTGGGCTGGGGCGGAAGCTTGGGGGCAGGTGGAGGCGCACTGACCGGACCGCAACCAGCGAGAGCCAGCGCCAAAGTTGCGATTACAAGGTGTGCACGCATCCCTTCCCTTAATCCGGATCTTGGCCTTTGGCAAATCTGTGTTGGCTTGGTCATTTGCTAAATGTCAGATCGCTTTTAGGCTAAGACGTTCATGCGTATCTTGGTCATCACTCCTGGGACGGGCAGTTTTTACTGCGGCGTCTGCTTGCGCGACAACGCCTTGGTCCAGGCGTTGCGAGCGGCGGGGCACACGGCGGACATGTTGCCGATGTACTTACCCATCGCGGTGGACGACCCGGAAAGCGTCAGCGCCGACCAGCCGATCTTCTTTGGCGGGATCAACGTCTACCTCCAGCAAAAGTTTGCCCTCTTCCGTCACACACCGCACTGGCTCGATGCCATGTTCGACGCGCGTTGGCTCTTGGAAAAAGCGGCGCAACAAAGTGGGATGACCCAGGGGCCGGAGTTGGGCGCGATGACCCACTCCATGCTGCTGGGCGAGCAGGGCAAGCAGCGTAAGGAAGTTCGCAAGCTGGTCGACTACCTGACGGGCCACGCCAAGCCAGACGTGATCTTCCTTTCCACCATCTTGCAAGCGGGCGTGGCGCGAGAGATCCGCCGTGCCACCGGTGTCCCGGTGGTGGTTTTTTTGCAGGGTGAGGACAGCTTCCTCGACACGCTAACCAGCCCGTGGCGGGAACGTTGCTGGGAAGAACTGTCGGTGCGCTGCGGGGAGATGGACAGGCTCGTCGCGCCGACGAGGTATTTTGGGGATCTGATGGCCGAGCGTTTAAAGCTAGCCGAGGGCAAAGTCGCCGTCGTACCGAACGGAATGAAGTTGGACATCTTTGAGAACGTGGTGCCAAGCCACGATCCGCCGACCATCGGTTATCTTGCTCGCATGATGCCGGGCAAGGGGCTGGGTACTTTGGTCGACGCTTTCCTTCACCTCCACAAAACCAAGGCGGTGCCGGATTTACGACTCCGCGTGGCGGGGGCCTACACGCCGCCGGACTACGAGTTTGTTGACGGCCTGAAAGCTAAGATTGCCGCTGCGGGGCTGACGGAGTTGACCGAGTTTCGCGGCAACATCAGTCGGGAGGATAAGCGCGCGTTCTTTCGCGGACTGTCGGTCTTCAGTGTTCCGGCCACCTACGGCGAAGCCTTTGGCTTGTATGTGATTGAGGCGATGGCGGCCGGCGTGCCGGTGGTCCAGCCTCGCCACGCCAGCTTCCCGGAATTAATCGAGGGGACAGGCGCAGGTCGCCTGGCCGTCCCGGATGATCCCCTTTCGCTGGCCGAGGAGTTGCAGGCCGTGTTGCTCGATCCCGAGCACGCTCGCGAACTCGGAGCCAAGGGGCGACACGCGGCGCTGGACCACTTCACCGCCGAAACGATGGCGAAGCGCTTGGTGGCCGAAGTGGAGAAGCTGGAGGTCTAGATGTCGCCTGGATTTTTGGGATGATTAAGGGGCGTACTGCTCTTTCAATCGTTCCAGACGTTGATCAATGGCGGGGGCTAAGCTGGCAAAGCGATCAAATTCGAGGACGAGAAAATCCTCTAAATCCGAGCCATCGACATAGGTGTAACTTCCCGCATAAGGGACGCGTGGTCCTCGAGAAACGGTATGATGATTCCATCCGAGGATCGTGCTTTGATGCTCAATCCGAAAGGGATCGGTAAACTCCTTCTTAGCAATCTGTTTGGATTTGATATTTGGAAAGGCAAACAGGTGCAGACCGAAAGCCAGCTCTTTTTTGAGCAGGAGTTTTTCATCAATCCAGGCGGCAAAATGGATCTCGGCTCCTTGGTACAAGGTGATCGGAAACTGCGAGG
>CAWUJC010000621.1:0-2171 GCA_963922355.1 uncultured bacterium
TGCTGGTAGAAAAAGCTCAGGCTGATGTTGAAGAGCCAGGACGGATTGAACCAGGCTTGCCCCTCGGTGGCAAAACTCCAGGGGTCGTTTGGTGTGGTGGTTTCAAGCTCCTGCATCAGGTCCCCGGTGGCGATGTGGCGGAGCGAGTCGCCATCGCGCCAGAGGACGCCTTCCAGGGTGGAAAGGCCCAGCGCCTCCAAGGCCAGCAGGACGACGATCCAGATCGCCAGAGCCAGGATAAACCCTTTCCCGTGCTGTGGCGTGGGCTCGGTCATGCTTCGGCCCGGCGCAAGTCCATCAGTTCGCGCGATTTTTCCAACAGGTCTTCAGGCGAGATTTGACCGGATTTGATCTCCTGCTCCAGCAACAGGATGCGCCGCCGCCGCCAGTTTTGCCGGAGGGTGGCGAGCATGTCCAAGGCGAGTTGCTCGAGGGTAATTTCCTCATCGTTGGGTTGCGGCGCGGGTTCGATGAGCAATTCCGAAAGAAGGTTCGCCTCGGCGGGTGGGGATTCGCGGACAAAAGTGTCGGCATCTTCCCAGGCATCGTCGCTGTGGGTTTGGAGGATTCGCCAGAGCAGGTCTTGTCCGCCGTAGTTGGCGGTCCATTCGGGATCAAGCTGCGCTTGGACCGTCGGCGCGATGGCAGGCTCGTGGAGGAGGAGCGAGACAAGTGGGCGCAGCGTGGGATCGAGTCGGAATTCTTCCACCGGTAGCGGGGCCTCTTCGTCTTCACCATCGCGAGCGTACTCGCGGGTGCCGCGTTGCTTTTGCCGCTTGAGCAGTTCGCGAAAGCTATCCAGCGGAATTTGCAACTGAGTGGCGATGCGAAGGCACTCGTGCTCAAGCTGGACCGGATCGCCAATTTTTATCGCGACGGCGGCCATTCGAGCGGCGGCATCGCCCCGACCCCGAGCGGTACTGAGGTCAAATTCCCGGATCGCGCCCTCCAGCAAGAAGCCGACAAAGTCCGGGGCCTCTTCCAGTCGCTGGAGGAATTCATCGCGACGTCCAGCGCGGAGGAGGGAGTCCGGGTCTTCGCCGTCCGGCATCGACGCGATGCGGATTTGCAACCCAGCAGGCAGGAGGACATCGACGCTCCGGGAGGCGGCGTTTTGTCCGGCCGAGTCGGAGTCGAAGCAGAGCATCACCTCTGGCGCGAAGCGACGGAGGAGGCGACCATGTTGCTCCGTAAAAGCGGTGCCTTGCGGGGCGACCACGTTCTTCACCCCGTTGACGTAGCAGCGGATGAGGTCGAGCTGGCCCTCCGCCACAATGGCCCGCCCGGCTTCCTGGATGTCGCGTCGGGTTTTGTGCAGGCCGTAGAGCACCTTGCTCTTGTGGAAAATGGGGGTATCCGGCGAGTTCACGTACTTCGCGGCCTTGGCTTCGGGGTCGAGCAAACGGCCGGAAAACCCAATCACCCGCCCTGTTTCGTCGCTGATCGGGAACATCAGCCGACCGCGAAAGCGGTCGTAGACGCGCCCGCTGTCGTTGCGGGTGACCAGGCCCGCGAGTTCGAGCAGTTCTTCATCGTAGCCCTTGGCTTTGCCCCATTTGAGTGTGGCGTCCCAGGCATCAGGCGCGTAACCGAGGTCAAATTCCTTGGCCATGTCGGCCGTGATGTCTCGGCTTTTGAGGTAGGCTCGGCCCGGTTCGCCGCCCTGTTCTTTGAGGAGGAGCCGCTTGAACCAGTTGGCCGCCGCGGTGTGGAGATCGAAGAGGCGTTCGCGCTGGCTGCGGTCGCTGCCGCGTTCGTCTTCGGGCAGAGCTTCCTCCGGCACTTGGATGCCGGCCCGCTCAGCCAGGCGGCGGACCGCAGTGGGGAAGTCCACATTCTCATAGAGCATGATGAACTGGAAGACGCCGCCGCCGTGCCCGCTGCTGAAATCCTTGAAAATTTGCTTACTGGGCGAGACGAAAAAGGAAGGCGTTTTTTCTTTGTTAAAGGGACTGAGTGCCTTGTAATTGGTGCCAGCGCGCTTGAGCGGCACCACGTTGTCGATCACATCGACAATGTCGGAGGCCTGGCGCACTTGCTCAATAACCTCTTCGGGGATGCGTCCCATAGCTTGTAGTTTTTCGCGCGCGGGCCTTAAATGCAACGTCGGATGAAGTTTGCCACCATATTTTGTTGTTTTGCCCTTGGGTTGATGAGCCTGGGGCCGAGTG
>CAWUJC010000622.1:0-2167 GCA_963922355.1 uncultured bacterium
GATGCGTGCCGCCCTCGGTTTCGAGCAAGCCCTTGACCAGGAGCTCGTTGCCGGTGAAGACTTCGCGGCCTTCTTCCTTAAGGAAGCGGGGATCGACTTTCTTCTTTTTCAATCGCTCTCCTCCTGGTGAAGCACCTTAGTGCCGGTTTATCCAAGCGGATAGGCTACGAGGAGAGGCGGGCAGCGTCAAGGGTGGGAAGTTTTCACGGCTTGGCCAACGGTGATTTGTTTCGAAGTGTCGATGAGGAGTGAGGTGGCATTGGGAGAAGTTTTTTTTACACGCCATGGCGCAACTTGTGTCATCTTGTCAGTAGAGCGATGGCTTGATAACCGCTGCCTAGCCTCGAAGGCGGAACCAGGGAGCTGAAAGGCGACATTTAAAATAAGCAATGCTAATAATAGAGGTTAGGAACTGCTATTAATCTGCCATTGATCCCGCAGCGTAATCATGCGACATTCGTCATAATTTCCTGTAGCCAAGCTAATGCACGAACAAATCGAGAGCGTCCCCGCCGATTTAGAACCTGACGGTCCCGTCGGGGCTCACCTGAACGAAATTTCCCAAGGCACACAGCGTGCCAGCACCCTCCAACCGGAGCATGCAGCCCTGATTGATGAGGCTTATGCACGGTGGAAAGAAGACCCCGGCTCGGTCGAGCCCACGTGGCAGAGCTTCTTCATGGGTTTTGAGTTGGGTGTCCAACAGGAACCCCAACCCGCCGATGCCTCGGCGGCGAAATCGCCGGCAGAAAAGGGCGCGAAATCCCTCCACAAGGCACCGGGTGATGTGCTGGCCCAGGCTCGCATCTATAATCTACTTTTCGCCTACCGCACGCTGGGGCATTACATCGCCGATCTCGATCCGCTGAAGTTTAACCGCGGGGAGATGCCGGAGCTGGGCATCGAATACTTTAAGTTTACCGAAGCCGATTTGGATCGCGTCTTCGACAGCGGCAAGTTGGCGGGCGGTGGTGAACGCACCTTACGCGAAATTCTCGAAATCCTCCGCGAAACCTACTGTGGCAAACTCGGCATCGAGTACATGCACATTCAGAACTTCGCCATCCGCCGCTGGATGCGCGACAAGGTGGAAGGCACGAGGAACCAAACCAACTTCAGCGCCGAGAAGAAGCAACGCATTCTCAACGGCTTGCTCGAGGCCGAAGGCTTTGAGCGTTTCCTGCACACCAAGTACACGGGGCAGAAGCGCTTCTCACTCGAAGGGGCGGAGACGCTGATTCCGGTCTTGGATGCGGTGGTGGATGCCTGTCCCAAGCATGGAATTGAACAAATCGTCATGGGGATGGCCCACCGTGGTCGACTCAATGTGCTGGCCAATATTTTAGGTAAGGATTACCACTTCCTCTTTGCGGAGTTCTCTGAGAACTACGTACAGGAGAGTGAGTTAGGCGATGGTGACGTCAAATATCACCTTGGCTTTGAGAGCAAGGTTCGCGCTTCAAATGGCGACTTGGTGGGCATCAGCCTGGCCCCGAATCCGAGCCACCTCGAAGCGGTGGACCCGGTTGTCCAGGGCAAGGCTCGGGCCTGGCAACGTCGTCTCGTTGATACGGAAGAACGCAACGCGGTTTTGCCGATTTTGATTCATGGCGACGGTGCCATTGCTGGACAGGGTGTGGTGATGGAGACGCTCAACATGTCTCAACTCGACGGTTACAAAACCGGCGGCACGGTGCACATCGTCATCAATAACCAAATTGGTTTCACCACCATGCCGCAGGACGCTCGTAGCTCAGCCTACTGCACCAGCGTCGCGAAGATGCTCGGCGTGCCGATTATCCACGTGAATGGCGATGATGCTTTCGCTGCCGTCCATGCGATTGAAATGGCGCTCGAGTTCCGCCAAAAATTCCACAAGGACATTTTCGTCGACATCGTTTGCTACCGCCGGTACGGCCACAATGAAGGTGACGAGCCCAGCTTTACCCAGCCGCACGTTTACTCGGCCATCAAGAGTCATCCGCGGGCCAGTGACCGCATCTTCAAAGGCATGGTCGATTGCGGCGACATGTGCCAGATCGATGCCGAAGACTTCCGCAAGAAGTTCGAAGCACGCTTGCTCAAGGCGTTGGAAGAGTCCAAGGCTTATGCCAAAAAGCTCAAGCCGTCGATTCGCCAGCCGGTCTTTTGCCCCGCATTAATGGAA
>CAWUJC010000623.1:0-2152 GCA_963922355.1 uncultured bacterium
TCTCAACGTGCGGTTGGAGCGCCACCCTGACTTTGAGGTCGAGGGCAGCGACTTACTGTATGACCTGGCGCTGGCGCCCTGGGAAGCCGCCTTGGGGGCCAAGATCACCATCCCGACGCTGGAAGGTCAGGTGGCGGTCCGCATCCCGGCCGGGACGGCGGGCGGTAAGAAGCTACGTTTACGCGGCCAGGGCTTACCGCAGAAGGGCGGTCGCGGTGATCTGCACGCCGAGGTTCGCATCGCCGTGCCGGAGACGCTTTCCGACAAAGAGCGCGAGCTGTGGGAAGAGCTTCAGGCCACCAGTACTTGGCAACCGCGGGATTAGGCGGCTCAGATCTACGGCACCCGCACCTTGAGCTTACGCTTCCGCACGCGGAACTCGACGGGCAGGTGACCGGAGAATTCGCCGTCCACTTCCACGGGCACGTTTTGCGGTTGGGCGGCGGAGACGCGTAATTTCTTTGTCTTGAAGTACGTCACGTCGGAGAACTTCGTGTGGGAGCCAAAGATCACGCCACGGAAGTAGCGCACCAAGTGCAGGTAATTCATGTACTTGAAGACGCAGACGTCGAGCTTGCCGTCGCTTAAATCCGCGTCGGTAAAGAGCATGAAGGGGCCACCGTAAAAGCGCCCGTTGCCCACGAGGACGAAGGAGCCATTGATCTTTCGGTCGTCCGCTTCAATGGTCAGCCGTGGCGGCTTTTGCCCAACAATTTGAGTGGCGGTGAGCAGGTACGAGAGCGGACCCAGGGTGCGTTTTTGTTCGGGCGAGGTTTGGACGACGATTTGGGCATCAAGCCCCACGCCAGCCAGTTGGACGAAGTACTGATCGTTGGCGCGGGCCAGGTCGATCATCCGATAGTTTTCGCCGGTGGCGATGTCCCAGGCTTTATCCAAGTCCATCGGGATGCCGAGCTCAGTGGCGAAGACGTTCATCGTACCGATGGGGAGAATGCCGAGGGTGACTTTGTGGCCGGCCAGGCCGTTGACGACTTCATTCACCGTTCCGTCCCCGCCAGCGGCAATCACGAGGCCGAAGCCTTGTTCGACGGCGCGTTCGGCTTGGGCTTCGGCGTCACCCGGGCCGGAGGTGAGGCGTAGCACCGTCTGCCGGTCGGTCAGCTTTTCCAACTGGGAGAGAAAGTTCCGCGCCCGCTCGCTGCGAGCGGCCGGATTGGCGATGATGCAGATGCGGTTTTCATCGGGGGCGTCGGTTGAGGAGGCGGGGGAAACGTCAGACATAAGGCGGTGGAAAACGAGCCGGAGCGCCGCATTGCATTTTGCAGGAACCGGCCCGATACTTCGGGCTCGCTACCTTTCTTTTTATGGAACAGAACGGGATTTGCCAATGAAGCTCTTACGGCGTCTTTTTAAAACTCTCCTCCTCCTGGCCCTCATTGCCGGCTTGGGGGCAGGGGCGCTGGTGCTCTGGCTGCGCTACTATGTGCAGACGCCGGAGTTTGAGGCGAACGTGAAGACGCTGGGGAGCGAGCTGGCGGGCGGGACCTTTGACTTTGACCACCTCCAGTGGGATATCGGCCGCGGGTTGACGGTGGAGAACATCCGCCTGGAGCGCGACGGGACCGAAACCGGCAGCGAGCCCGCTGCCTCAATGCAGGCTTGGCAGATTATTTTGAAGTATGACTGGGCTTCTCTTTGGTGTCAGCAGTTTGAGATTACCCGCCTGACGTTTAAGACCCCGCGCTTCGTCATGCGGCAGCAGGAAGACGGCTCTTATCTTTTGCCGTTTGCTCCGGTGCCGGGGCGGGTGGATCCCCCCGGCTCGCCCATCTCGGCGGTGTTGAGTGCGTTCAATCTGGACGATGGCGAGCTGCGTGTGCTGCGTGAGGATGGTTCGCCGTTGCTTGAGTTTTTCCACGTTCAGGCCGAAGGGCAACAACCCGAAGGCAGTAACGGCAATGGTGCTCTCAGCGGTGCCGGGATGATCAGTCGCGTCACCCTCTGGGGCGACATCAAGATGCAGAACTTGCGCAGTCCATACCGGTTCCAGCAGGACAATCTGGAGCTTAGTGCCGTGGAAGCCAATTTTTACGGGGGCCAGTTAAGCGGCCAATGGCAGCAGCGCCTGGAAGATGAGGACTTGCCCTACAGCGCCAAGCTGGATGCCAGCGGGGTGGAAATCGGGGCTTTG
>CAWUJC010000624.1:0-2150 GCA_963922355.1 uncultured bacterium
GATTTACCTGGGGGACGTTGCCAACGTTCGCCGCGGGTATGTGGACCCGCCCACCACCATGCTCAAATACAACAACGAGCAGGCGCTGGGTATCGGCATCTCTACTGTCCAAGGCGGGAATGTGGTCAACATGGGCCAAGCGGTGGACAAACGCATCCGCGAACTGATCGGCCAAGCGCCCCTCGGGATTAAGATTAACGTCGTCTCCCTCCAGTCTGAGGCGGTGGTCCTCGCCATTGATAACTTCATCAACAGCTTGTTGCAGGCGGTGGCGATCGTGATCGTTGTGCTCCTCCTCTTCATGGGCTTACGCTGCGGCGTTATCATTGGCGCGATTCTGGCCATCACCATCGCCGGCACGTTCATCTTCATGGATATGATGGGGCTGCAGCTCGAGCGTATTTCGCTCGGTGCTTTGGTCATCGCTCTCGGCATGTTGGTGGATAACGCCATCGTGATTACGGAGGGCATGCTCATCAAGATTGAGGCGGGCGAGGACCGAATGGAGGCCGCCAAGGACGTGGTGCGCAAGAACATGTGGCCGCTCTTGGGCGCCACGTTTATCGCCGTGCTCGCCTTTGGTCCGATCGGGCTGAGCGATGACTCCACCGGTGAGTACTGTGGCTCGCTCTTCTGGGTGCTGCTCATCTCGCTGCTCTTGAGCTGGCTAACCGGGGTGACCATCACGCCGATGTTCTGCTACTACTTCCTCAAGCCCACGCCACAGAAGGAAGGCGAAGGGCCGAAGGATCCGTACGCGGCGGGTTACTTCCAAATCTATCGCAAGGGGCTGGAATTCTGCCTGCGGGCAAGGACGCTGACTATCGGGGTTGTGGTAGGCCTGTTCTTCTTCTCGCTTTTCCTTTTCAATTTTATCGATAAGAGCTTCTTCCCGCCTTCGACGCGGCCGCAGTTCATGGTCGATCTCTGGATGCCGGAAGGTACCCACATTCGTCAGACGGAGAAGACGGTGGGCGAGATCGAACAGCACATCAGTACGATCGAAGGCGTCACCGACACCACGACCTTTCTCGGGCAGGGCGGTATGCGCTTCCTGCTGACCTACGCGCCCGAGCAACCCAATGATTCCTACGCGCAGCTCTTGGTCAGCGTCGATGACTACCGCAAAATCGATGAAATCATGCCCAAGCTCCAGAGCTGGATGGACGAAAATTATGCGGGCTACTCGCCCTTGGCGAAGAAGTTCATCTTGGGGCCGGGTGATGGCGGCAAAATCCAGATTCGTTTGAGCGGACCGGACTACGACGAACTGCGCCGCTTGGGTGACATGACAGTCGAGATCATGGAACGCAACGGCGCGATCGGCGTTCGGACGGATTGGCGCCAGAAGATTAAGGTGCTCCAGCCTGTCTTGAGTGAGGCTCAGGCCCGTCGGGCCGGGATTGACCGCACCGAGTTGGCTTTGGCCCTTCAAGCTGGCTTTGACGGTTACCAGACGGGTGTTTACCGAGAAGGGGATAAGCTCTTGCCGATCATTGCTCGCTCGCCGGAAAGCGAGCGCGATAACGTGATGAACATCAACAATTTGTTGGTGTGGAGTGAAACGGCCCAGGCCATGATTCCGCTCCGGCAAATCGTGGCAGATTTTGAAACCGTCTTTGAGAATTCCCAAATTTGGCGCCGGAACCGCATTCCCACGTTGACGATCCACTGCGACCCGTCCGAAGGTGTGGCCAGTGTCCTGCTCGCCAAGATGTTGCCGGAAATCGAGGCCCTTCCTTTGCCCAACGACCAGTACTTTATGGAGCTGGGCGGTGAGGCGGGTGACTCGGCCGACGCCCAGGCAGCGTTGGCCTCAAAGATTCCCACCTTTGTTATTTTCATGATTCTGATTGTGATCTTCCTCTTTGATGCTTTGCGACAACCGCTCATCATTTGGTTGACGGTGCCGCTGGCCATTATCGGGGTCTCGATCGGCTTGTTGGTCTGTTTCCAGCCCTTCGGCTTTATGGCCTTGCTCGGCACGCTCAGTCTGTCCGGCATGTTAATTAAGAACTCCATTGTCTTGATCGACGCGATTGACGGGAACGTGCGAGAGGGGATGGATTACTACGACGCGATTGTCGGGGCAGGCTTAAGTCGCTTGCGCCCCGTTTGTATGGCCGCCTTCACCACGATTCTTGGCCTGC
>CAWUJC010000625.1:0-2147 GCA_963922355.1 uncultured bacterium
GGCAGCCACGAGGCCACCGCCCAGGCCATCGCCGCCGCGCGGGAACGCGGCCAGAAAGTGATTTTCTACGCGGGCATCAACGACAGTCACACCGGCGTTGCGCCCAGCGATCTCCCCATGTCCAAGTGGCATTCACCGTACGCACGCGATACCGCCGATGGCCTAGCCCGCCTGTATGAGCTTTGCCACCAGCATCACCTCCACCTCGTCTTTAAACCACATCCCTCGGCCAAGTCCGATTACCTCGAAAAGTACCTCTCCGACGCCGAGCACTTCACCTCCGCCGTCGGCGGCAACATCTACGATTTGATTGAGCAAACCGATGCCACGGCCAGCATCGTCTCTACCGTGCTCTATGATGCGTGTCTGCGAGGACGGCCCACCGTTATGCTCGGCCGGATGCAACTAACCGGGCAAGGCATCGCCTACGAAACCACCAGCCCCGACATGCTCGAACCCGCGCTGCTTGCCGCGCTCGACGAAGGCTGGAGCGCCGAACGCCAAGCCAACTTCCGCACCCACGTCGCCCGTATGCTCAAGTACTACCTCTTTAGTTGGCATGGCCCGGCACAAGACATCATGGACCGCGGCCCGACCGAAGCCGCCGCTTACCTCCAGCAACATCTCGCCGCCGAGCCAATCGACTACCGCAAGCTGGACGACCTTCCGTACCAAACACCCGGGCCGGGGCTTTTCAGCACACTTCAAGCCAGCGCTGCTTTCCTCGCCCAGCTCCGCGGCTGGCTCCCCAGCAAGCGTCCGGCCGCCACCCCTTCCCATGCCTAGCCCCCTTTACCACCTGCGCCGCGCCCTCCGCTTCTGGCGCCTGAGCGGCTACTGGAAAAGCCTGCGCCACAAGCACCGCGGCCAGCGTGGCTTTGTGATTGGCAACGGCCCGAGCCTCAAAGCCGCCGACGTCGATCGCTTACAAGGAGAGGTCGCCATTGCTTCGAACAAGATTTATCTGATCTATGACCAGACCGCCTGGCGTCCGACCTACTTCACCATTTCCGATCCCATCGTGTGGGACAAGATCGTAGACGATCTGCACCAGCATCAACCGCTCGTCTGGGTGCCGCACTTTCTCCCCTACCAAAAATGCCAAGCCGAGGTCCGGCGCTGGCGCAACCTCGGCCCCTCGGCCAACGGTCCGAACGGCGCCGGTTTTTCCGACGATCTGGCCCACGGCGTCTACGGCGGCGACACCGTCACCTTCGAGAACCTGCAACTGGCCGTCCATCTGGGCCTTGATCCCATCTACCTCATCGGCTGCGATCATTACTATGGCGGTGAGGAGAAGATCATCGCTGGAACCAAAACGGTGGAAGTGACCCAAGGCAACCACTTCCACCCCAACTACCGGGAAAAAGGCGAAGTCGCCAACGTCGCCCGCATCGAGTTGATGGACCACGCCTACGCCACTGCCCAAGCCTACGCGGAAGCGCACGGCGTCCGCATCTATAACGCCACGCGCGGCGGCTATCTGGAAGCTTTCCCCCGGGCCGACTTCGACGAGATCGCGCCGCCCAAGTCCTGAAGACCTCCCATGGAGTTTGCTTTTCCCCTCACGGTCTGCACCTGCACGTACCAGCCCAAGCCGGCCTACCTGCAGCGGGTGCTTGATGCCTTGGCCGCGCAGACGCTGCCCACCGACCAATGGGAATATCTGCTGATCGACAACGCCTCACCCGAACCGGTCGCCCCGCGTTTTGATCTGAGCTGGCACCCCAACGCCCGGCATCTCCACGAGCCCAAACTTGGCAAGTCCAACGCGCTGGAAACCGGCGTGCACGAAGCCCGCGGGCGACTCTTCCTCATCCTCGACGACGACAATGAATTGGCCCCAGACTATCTGGAAAAGGGCCTCGCCTTCTTCCGCGAGCATCCCAACACCGGCGTGCTGGGCGGCTGCAAAGACGGCGACTACGAGGGTGGCAAGCCCCCCTGGCTCTGGACCCACCTGGCCATGCTCGCGATCAATGAGCACCAGCCGCGCGAGGGCGTCCGCATCACCGCAGATCTGGACGACTCCGCCACCATCCCGCCCGGCGCCGGGCTACTCGCGCCGACTGATGCTGTTCGGGCTTACATGGCCGACCGCGCGCAATCCCCGCTCCGAAAAGCACTCGACCGCACCGGCAACAACA
>CAWUJC010000626.1:0-2147 GCA_963922355.1 uncultured bacterium
CGTAGCCGAACATCTCGGAGAGCGGCACCTCAGACTTGATGATGCTGTCGCTGCCCTTGGCGGTCATTTCACCAATCTTGGCGCGGCGGCGGTTGAGGTCGCCCATGATGTCCCCCTGGAACTCTTCCGGCGTGGTCACTTCCACGTCCATCATCGGTTCGAGGAGAATCGGCTTGGCCTTCTTCATCACTTCCTTGACGGCGAAGATAGCGGCCATCTTGAAGGCGGCTTCCGAGGAGTCCACTTCGTGATAAGAGCCGTCGACGATGTCGACGTGCACGTCGATGACGAGCGAACCGTTGACCACACCGTTGAGCATGCCTTCTTCGATGCCCTTCTTGCAGGCCGGGATGTAATCCTTCGGAATGTTACCACCGACGACCTTGTTTTCGATCGTGATGCCCTTGCCTTGCTCGTTCGGCTCCATGTGGATAACCACGTGGCCGTACTGACCGCGACCACCGGACTGCTTGACCAGCTTGCCTTCGCCATCGGCGGCGGCGGTGATGGTTTCGCGGTAAGCGATCTGCGGGGCGCCTTGATTCGACTCAACGCTAAACTCGCGCTTGAGGCGGTCACAAATGATGTCGAGGTGAAGTTCGCCCATGCCGGCGATAATGGTCTGGCCGGTTTCTTCATCCGTGCGGACGGTGAAGGTCGGATCTTCGTCGGAGAGGCGGGAAAGGCCATCGGCCAACTTCTCGCGGTCGCCCTTGCTCTTCGGCTCAATGGCCATGGAGATAACCGGCTCGGGGAAGCTCGGCGGCTCAAGCGAAATGTCGTAACCCGGAATGGCGAGGGTGTCGCCCGTCTTGACGTCCTTCAAACCGACGATACCAACGATGTCGCCGGAGTAAACCACGTCGACGTCTTCGTGCTTGTCGGCCTGGATCTGGATCAGGCGGCTCACGCGCTCTTTTTTACCAGTGCGCGGGTTGACGACCGTGGTGCCCTTTTCGAGCTTACCGGCGTAAATGCGGGTGAAGACCAGCTTACCGTAAAACTTGTCGGCCCAAAGCTTGAAGGCGAGGCCGCAGAGCTGGCCGCTGTCGCCACCGGAGGCTTCGACCTTTTCACCATCGGAATCAACGCCTTCGGCGGCCGGAACTTCCATCGGCCCAGGGAGGTAATCAATGACGGATTCAATCGTCATCTGCACACCCTTGTTCTTGAAGGCGGAACCACCGCAAACCGGGACGAGCTTCTGAGCGATGGTCGCGCGGCGAATACCGGACTTAAGTTCAGCCACGGACGGCGTCTTTTCTTCAAGGAACATCTCGGCGATCTCGTCGTCGACGTCGGCCACCGCTTCGATCAAGCTGTCGAGCGCGTCCTTGGCCATGTCCTTCAGGTCGTCCGGAATATCGGCAATTTCGTAGGTGGAGCCAAAAGCATCGTCATCGGAGTAAAGGATGGCCTTCTGGTTGACCACGTCGATCTGACCCTTGAGCTGATCTTCCGCACCCATCGGGATGAGCACCGGCCAGGCGTTGGCGCCGAGCTTTTCGCGCATGTCGTTGACGGCGCTGTCGAAGTCGGCACCGGTGCGGTCCATCTTGTTGACGAAAGCGATGCGCGGGACGCTGTACTTGTTGGCCTGACGCCATACGGTTTCGGACTGCGGCTGCACGCCGGCCACCCCGCAGAACACGGCGATAGCGCCATCAAGCACACGCAGGGAGCGCTCCACCTCGGCCGTGAAGTCCACGTGACCCGGGGTGTCGATGATGTTGACGCGGAATTCTTCGCCGTCGTAAAGCTTCTCAATCCCTTCGGTCTTCTTCACCGGCCAATAACAGGTCGTGGCCGCCGAGGTAATGGTGATGCCGCGCTCGCGCTCCTGGTCCATCCAGTCGGTCACGGCAGTACCTTCGTGCACTTCACCAATCTTGTGCACCATGCCCGTGTAGAAAAGGATACGTTCGGTCAGCGTGGTCTTACCGGCGTCGATGTGCGCGGCAATACCAATGTTGCGCGTCCGCTCGAGCGGATACTTGCGCTTGGGGTCGTTGACGGGGGCTTTGGGCTCGGTAGTCATGTTCAGAAGGGAGATTAGGGGGTTGTTCTGTCTGTCGTGAGAGAAGATTCCAGTTACAACTTAGAACCTAAAGTGGGCGAAGGCGCGGTTGGCTTGGGCCATCTTGTGG
>CAWUJC010000627.1:0-2147 GCA_963922355.1 uncultured bacterium
ACATCGACCGCGACATCATGGTCCTGGCCAACCCAGAAATCGCGCAGCTTCCGAACTGGGTGATCGGCCTCGTGGCCGCCGGCGCTTTGGCCGCCGCTCTCTCCACCGCCGCGGGCCTCTTGCTCGTCATCTCCACCGCCGTGGCGCACGACTTCTTTAAGCGCACTATCCTGCCGGACATGAGGGAAAAGAGTGAGCTCCTCCTCGCCCGTGTGTCGGCTGCCTTTGCGGTGATGGTGGCCGCTTACTTCGGCATTAATCCACCAGGCTTTGTCGCCCAGGTGGTGGCCTTCGCCTTCGGTCTCGCCGCTGCCTCCTTCTTCCCCATTATTGTCCTGGGCATCTTCTCCAAACGGGTCAACCGAGAAGGTGCGATCAGCGGCATGCTCATCGGCATCATCTTCACCGCCGCTTACATTATCTACTTCAAGTTCATTGATCCGGCGGCCAACACCCCGGAGAACTGGCTCTGGGGCATCAGCCCGGAAGGCATTGGCACGCTTGGTATGCTGATCAATTTTGCCGTCACCCTGACGATCACCTACCTCACACCGCCTCCACCTCCGGATGTCCAGGAATTGGTCGAACACATCCGCGTGCCAGTAGATTTCTCCGAGCAGAAATCCTAATCGCACGGAGTGCGGCGGCAACTCCTGTCCCTGCCATCAAATCACGCGAAGTGAAGGTAAGGCGGGCTGTCCCTAGCCCGCCTCGACTTGCTACCCAAAAAAGACGTAGCAGAGGAAGATCGCGGCGAAGATGCCAGCGGCGTCAGCCGCCAAACCACAAGGCACGGCGTGGCGCGTCTTGCTGATTCCCACCGAGCCAAAGTAAACGGCCAGGACGTAGAAAGTCGTTTCCGTGCTACCAAAGACGATCGAGGCAAAATTACCGGCAAAGGAATCCGGCCCGTGGGTCTTCATTGTCTCCACCATCATGCCGGAAGCCCCGCCGCCCGTGAAGGGCCGCATCAGCGCCGTAGGCAAGCCATCGACAAACCGGGTATCGAAGCCCATGTAAGCCACTGAATAGCTCACGCTATTAAGCACCGCGTCGAGGATTCCACTCGCCCGGAAAACGCCAATGGCGACCAGCATCCCAACCAAATACGGGATAATCCGGATCGCGATCTGAAACCCCTCCTTGCCGCCTTCGACAAAGCTCTCGTAGACCGGCACCTTGGAGAACCAAGCAATGGTGATGAAACCCACAACCAAAGAAAAGAGAATGACGTTGGCCGCCACGGTGGATTGCACCTGCAGGGCTTCCTGGCTCAGCGACATGAAGTATGCCGCCACACCGCCAATGAAGAGCGCTGCCCCGCCGAGATAAGCCAGCACCACTGGATCCCAGAGTTTAAGCCGCTGGACCAAGGCCACCACCACGAGCCCCACCAACGTTGAACAAGACGTCGCAAGGATGATGGGGATGAAGACCGAGGTTGGATCTTGGCTGCCCAGCTCGTTGCGATAAGCCAAAATGGTGACCGGAATCAGCGTGACCGAGGACGTATTGAGAACCAAGAAGAGGATTTGCGCGTTGCTTGCGGTCGTCTTGTCTCCGTTCGGGTTGACCTCCTGGAGGTCCTTCATCGCCTTGAGGCCGAGGGGCGTCGCAGCGTTGCCCAGACCGAGGAAATTGGCCGCCATATTCATCGTAATGCTACTAAAGGCGGGATGACCTTCCGGCACTTCCGGCATCAACCGCTTAAAGAGCGGGGTTACCGCCCGGGAGAGGATTTTCACCAAGCCCGCATCCTCGGCGCATTTGAGGATGCCCAGGAAAAGCGTCATCACCGCCGTCAGCTTCAAGGCCAACTCAAAGCCTGTCTTCGCGCTACCAAACATCGCCTCGACACAGGCGTTGAAAACCGAGCCATCGCCATGGAAGACCAACTGGATCAGGGCGGCAACAAATGCCAGAAGAAAAAAGAGAAGCCAGACGAAATTAAGCATGACCGGCAGGTTGCCCGGAACCGCCCCAAAGGTAAAGCTGCTTAGCCGCGTCTGGATTGGGCCCGACGGACTAATTCGCCATAGATGATCGGGCCGGTCTGATCAAATTCGGGGTGCCACTCCACCCCACAGAGCATCCCGTCTGGATGCTCCATCGCTTCTACTACGCCATCGGGAGCCAGGGCCGCGGCC
>CAWUJC010000628.1:0-2142 GCA_963922355.1 uncultured bacterium
CGTTCTGGACAACAAATTGACTTTCTGCAGCAAACGCCTACTCACTAACTGACTTAGGGCCATAGCAGGCCAAGTGTCCGAGGCAGGTTCAACTCCAAAGGAACATTTTCCCTGATGTGTTACTTTCCACCAAACTGCTACGGATGGTGCTACGGCGAGGCCCGTGACTGCTGAGTTCTAGTGAGGACTGCTGATGAGCCCTGAGGAAGCGTAAGGTTTTGGCGTGAGGAGAGTTGAGGAGCACTGAGTACTCTTGCAAATCATTGATGAACAGGTGCTTTCGTATTTGTAAACCGTTGGTCGTCGGTTCGAATCCGACAACCGGCTCTTTTTTTCAAAGTCAGTTCCTTCTTTTTGGCATCTGAACTGGATAGAGCACCGCCCTCAAAAATAGGTTCAGCAGCTAAATTGTCGCGTGGCGTACTTGTGATACCTTGAGAACATGTCAACACCGCCCGCTCCTGACACCAGCTTCAGCCTGACCTACCTCAAGCGCTATGACATCTTCGATGCCAAGAAGAAACTAGAGGAGCCCTCCGGTTTGGCCTTGGATGCCGACCGCCGCAGTTTGTGGACGGTCAGTGATGACACCAAGGCTCTCTTCCAATTGAGCCTAGATGGAGAGCTCGAAGCCACCTTCAAGCTCGAGAAGAAGGGCCTGGAAGGGCTGACTCTTGGGCCGAACCAGGACACCCTCGTCGCCGTGCGAGAAGATGGCAACGAAGTCATCACCATCCCCTTGCCTACGGCCAGCGCGGCGAAAGATGGTATGCTCGCCATAGAAACAAACGCGCTTGAAGCGATGGAAAACTTTGCTGCCATCCGAAAGTTCTTTTTCGACGCCGAGGGCAAGAAAAGACACAAGAATAAAGGGCTCGAAGGCATCGCGTGGCATCCGGTCACCAAGACGTACTTCTTACTTAAGGAAGGTCGTCCCGGACTCCTCATCCAGGTTTCGGCTGATCTAAGTACACTTATTTCCCACCACACCCTCGATCACCTCAATGGATTCCACGGAACTGGCGTAAGCGAGAATGTCTTGGACTTTTCTGACCTCTGCTACGACGAAAACCGGGACAGCTTCTGGATCATCAGTGATAAGGCCCAAACACTTTTCCTCTATGATTGGTCCCGCAACCAAGTCATCCAGCAAGCCAAGCTTGGCTACGGTTGGAAAGGCCGTTATCGCGAAGTGTCCAAACCGGAAGGCGTGGCAATAGATCCCTCGACGAATCGTCTCTACGTCGTGAGTGACGACAAAGCGCGGCTCTATGTGTACGATCTCCGCGGAGCCTACGAACCGCCTGCGTCGCACGGGTAGCATCTCACAAAAGCTTAAGCCTAGTGGCGCATAACAAAAACCGTAACTCCCCGTCTTACAAATTGTCTTTACCGCTAAATTCGCTCTTCCCACGCGACATCAATTCTGAGACGCTGCGGACATGATCATTGTCAATACGGAGACCATCCCGGGGCGACAGATTGTTGAAATCAAGGGATTGGTCCAGGGGAATACGGTCCGCGCCAAGAATGTCGGTCGCGACATCATGGCCGGGTTTAAGAACATCGTGGGCGGTGAGCTCAAGAGCTACACCGAGTTGCTGGTCGAAGCCCGGCGCGAAGCAACCGAGCGCATGATGGCCCAAGCCGAGCAGCTGGGAGCCAACGGCATCGTCAACGTGCGCTATGCCACCAGCTCCATCACCGCCGGCGCCGCGGAACTCTACGCCTACGGGACGGCCGTCGTCATCCAATAAGAGGCACCGCCATGCTTGATCTCATCATTGGTCTGATCGTCTTCGGCGCCTTGATTGGTCTCGGCTTTTTCATCGGTTCCGCCAACGAGCGTCGCCACTTCGCCCAACTGGCGGTAGACGAGGCCAAATACAAGCACATCGTCCTGAGCGACCAAAAGCACCTCCCCGCCGGGTGGAACGCGGCGCAACCGGTTCTGGTAACCGGTTCAGTCGTGGTGGCCACGGATTACTTTAAAACCTTTGCCGCCAGCCTACGCAATCTGTTTGGCGGACGGATTGTCGGGCTCGAGCGCCTGGTCGAGCGCGGTCGCCGCGAAGCGATTGTCCGCATGCTGGAACAAGCTTACCAGCACCGGGCCAACGTCGTCTGGTGTGTGCGGATCGA
>CAWUJC010000629.1:0-2141 GCA_963922355.1 uncultured bacterium
CCGCTGGCCAGCGGCCTCACCCTCCAGGTTCCGCTCTTCATTCACGCAGGCGCCATGGTGACGGTGAATCCGTCCGCCACGAAGTACATGGGCCGCGAGGCCTCTTAAGCCCGTGGATGCGCTTCTTGGTAAGCGCGCTTCAGGCGTTCGGCGGTCACTGCGGTGTAGATTTGCGTGGTCGTTAGGTGCGCGTGGCCAAGGAGTTCCTGCACGCTGCGCAGGTCGGCTCCGTGATCGAGCAAATGCGTGGCGAAGGTGTGCCGCAACTTGTGCGGCGTGATCTCGGGGTCGAGTCCCGCAAAGGCCAAGTACTTTTTGAGCAGGAGTTGTATCTGCCGCGCGCTGATTCGTGTGCCGCGATTCGAGAGGAGTAGCGCCTCGCCTTCCACCGGGCACAGCGATAAATACGATTCGAGCGCAGCCTGGGCCGGCGCGCCTAGCGGGACGAGCCGCTCCTTGCTGCCCTTGCCCATCACGCGCACCACGTTGCCCGGTAGATCGAGCTGATCGCGGTTGATGCCTACCAGCTCCGCGATGCGTAGACCGGAGCCATACAGCACCTCCAGCCACGCCGTGTCGCGCCAAGCTTGCCACGCGGGCATCACCCCGCCGCGCGGAGGCTTCTTCGTGGCCTTGAGTTTCTCTTGCTGCTGGGCGTGAAGCTTGGCCGGTGCTTCCAAAAGGTCCAGGACTTGCGTTTCGCTGAGGAACTTGGGTAGGCGGCGCGGAAGCTTGGGGAGAGGCACGCCTTTGACCGGGTTGCTCGTCACCTTACCTTGGCGCAGGGCGAATTCGTAGAAGGACCGCAGCGCCGCAAAGCGCAGCCGGATGGTGCTCGGCCCCATGTTGTTTTGGGTGCTGAGCTGGTAGAGGTAGGCGCGAAAGCGGTCGGGCGGCGCGGACCACCAATCCGTCAGATCGGTTTTATGTGCGAAGCTTTCCAGCGCGTGACGGTAGTTGCGCAGCGTCAGCTCCGAACGCCCTTGGCTTTCGCGACCGTGAGCTAAAAACGCTTCGAGCGGCTCGGCCACGGCGGGCGGAAGGTGGGCGGCATTGTCGTCAGCTTCCGGCATGAAGCAGTAAGCTTAACCAAACAAAGTCAGCCGTTCCAGACGCTTCCGCCCGGCCCTAAGACGAAGCCTTACTGGCCGTCTTCTTTCCGGCGGACTTCCCGTTCCGAGCGCCGGCGGTTTTCTTGCCGCGGGGCTTGGCTTCCCGTTCCGGGAACTCGAAGTTCAGCTTCCCGGTTTCGCGATCGAGGACCAACGTGGCGGCGAACTGCTTGCGCCCGCGCTTGTTGCTGCGGAAGTTGCCCAGCATGTCACTGCGCCCGGTGGTGAGAATCTTTGCCACTTGCTCGCGGGAGATGGGCTGCTCGAGAATTTTTTTCCCGATCTTAAATTTGCACTTTGGATCATCGCCAAGGCTGTGCTCGCAGGCGTAGCTCATCATCAGCTCGTAGACCTTGCCGCCGTCGAGCGGGCAGATGCCGACCGGCTCTTCCTTGCTGAGATCAAGCGGGTTGCCATCTTTGTCGACCGGGGCGTTATCAAAGACGAATTCGACTTTGCCTTCGTCGGTCAGTTTGAGGGCGGCGGCGAAGGGCCAGCCCGCCTTGCTGCGGAAGCCGGTCAGCGGGCCGATAAATTTTTTCTTCAGGAGGTCGTCGAGCTCGGCGGGCTCGAGCAAGCGGTTGCCCATCACCTTACGAATGGCGAAGTTGCCGTCCGGCGTCTTGTATTCGCGGAGGGTTTCGACCACCGGCTGGTTGGCCTCGGGGTGGATGATGCCGAGTTCTTTAACCGGCGCGCCTTCTTCGTCGTAGTCGCGGGCTTTCTCCACGATGCGGCGGGTGACGCGTTCGATCTCCGCCATGAATTCTTCGCGGGAGAACTGGCCCTGCTCCATCTGCTTGAGCTTATGCTCCCATTCGCCGGTCATTTCGGGCGAACGTAGGTGCTTGATGTTGATCGCACTCAGGAGGTCGAGCAGCGTCGTTGCCTTGGGGGTGGAAATGATCTCGCGAGCTTCGCGGCGGAGGTACTCTTCGCGCAGCAGGCCTTCAATAATGGACGCACGGGTCGCCGGTGTACCGAGACCCTTGGCCGACATCGCATCGCGCAGCTCGTTGTCGTCGACGA
>CAWUJC010000630.1:0-2140 GCA_963922355.1 uncultured bacterium
GCGCAGAGAGAATGAACCCCCAGGTACCCAACGAGCAAAAAGCAAAGGAAAGAGAGCGGCTTTAAGGAAATCATTCCGTCACCATATCGCTTAAGCAGCAATGAATGCAAGCTAATGCAAACGTTATTTTTAATGGCCTGAGAACTACTATTAAAGGGGGCGGTCATTGCGAATTAACTGAGAGCTTATGCGTTTTATTTTAATGATTATCAGCATTTTACATCTTAGATTTAATTTCAAGTTGACGAAAATAAATAACGTTTGTTTTAATTGGCACTGAATCCTCTATCAACCACAACCAGATCTACTAATGAAACCCATTCTTCTCCTCACACTGACTCTGGGGCTGGCATCCAGCACTTCGGCTCAGCTCATTGATCAACCTTTCAACCAAGTTCCCCCGACCAGCGGCACCCCAAGCAGCGGTTATACCGTCTCCGGTTTTAGCTCGGGACCGAACTTGAGCTACACCAACGGAGCCAGCCTCGTAACCTCGGGCGGTTCCCTGGAAGACGCCAGCGGCTCCAACCCCGGCTCCCTGGTCCTCACTCCCACCGGCCTTACTATCGTCAACGATACCGACTACTGGGGCTCCTTCCTGTTGAACCTCAGCTCCCCCTACACCGCGACGCGCACCTCTGGTTTCTCCATCGCCTCCGGACCGGACCGCATGGTCATCAGCTTCAACACGCCCACCGGTTCCAGCACGACCAACGGGACGATCAACTTCGGCGTGCGTGACGGCGCGGGCGACCCAGCCGACGGCTTCCGCACCACCGGCGGCGAAGTGGAGCTTTCGCTCAATACCACGGAGTTGTACGTCTTTAAGGTGGAAGTCGACGCCACGGGCAGCAACAGCAATCTCTACGTCTGGCGCAATCCTTTCCTGGACGGCCATGAACTCAGCACCGGAGCGGCAGACTGGAGCTACGTAGCCACCACCACCCCGGGGGGCGGTTCCTTTGCCAATTCCACCAACTTCGGCGAATGGAGCTTTGACTCCAGCAATCAAGCCCAGATCATCTTTGACGAGCTTCGCTTTGGTACCGACTTCAACCAAGTGGTGCCCATTCCGGAGCCGACAACCGCAGCCTTGGTCCTCGGAAGCCTGAGCCTGCTGGCTTGGCGGCGCCGGAGCTGAATTACAGTAATCCCAACTTTGGGGTTGCCCGCCTGTTGGCCCTGGGATTTGTTCTGGGCTAGCAGGCGTTTTTACGCGTACAGTCAGCAAACGTTTTTGCAAATTATATCAACATTGCTATTATTACCCCATGCACATCACGCTCCTTCGTTCTCAACTCCGCACAATTCTCTCGACTCTAGTCGCGGCCTTGCTGCTCAGCAGTGTAAGCCTGCAAGCAGGCCCACCTAAGCCTCTATTGGAATTTAAGTTCAACGGCGATAGCCCGGACACGGCAGAAAACTCCGGAAGCCTGGGCAAAGAAGGTGATATCAACGCCAAGGGGGCACCCATGCCGGAACGCGTCGAGGGCTTCACGGGCAACGAGGATGACTTGGCGCTCTTTTTCCCGGATGAGCAAATCAACTCAACCAATAAGCACACCAAGTACAGCCGCGTGGAGTACAAAATTGGCGACAAAATGGACAACCTGAAGGAATGGACCCTGACCATGATGCTCACCTTCCCGATGGTGGATGATCCCCACGAGCGCGTCCTCTTCTCCAATGTGACCGAAGACAAATCCGGCGGCATTACCGTGGTGTATGGCTCGATGGAAACACCGCAACTGGCGGTCAAGATCAAAGGCAAGTCCACCTATGCCGCCCCGTTTGGCTTCATGAGCCGCGGCGACACGCCGTACTTTATCGCCATCACCGTGGAAGACGGCAAAGCGAAGATTTACGGCGCCGAACTCGACGGTGAACTCAAACTCAAGCAGAAGGATCTGGAACTCAAAGAAGAAGACTCGGGTAAGGGCAACGAGCTGGTCTTCATCGGTTCCCAGCTGACCGGCTTTGCCAACCAGTGGGGAGCCAGCACGGCGCTCGATAACGTCTGCTTCTGGGACAAAGCACTCGACCGGGAGGACCTGGAAGAAGTGCTCGAAGAACAAGCCAATCCCTAAAGCCCAGCGGCTTCTGGCAAAAAAGACATGGTTGGTATCCGCGATGTTGCCCG
>CAWUJC010000631.1:0-2139 GCA_963922355.1 uncultured bacterium
AGGAGGCTGTCGCGTCCACCACGGAGTACGGCTTCGAAGGACTCGTGATTGAGGCCGATGCGCACGCTATGCCAGTAGGCGGAGTAAGCGCGGCGGACAGGATCGCGCAGGAGGACGAGGTGCTTGGCCTGCGGGCAGGTTTCGGCGATGCGTTGGATGGCGCGTTCGGAAATGAGGGTGGTGGTGGAGCCATCGCCGATCAGTTCGCTTTCTTCGGCGTGGGCGTAGCACTGGGCGTATTCGGCGAGGAGTTCGTCACGCCGTTGTGTCCAATCGAAGCGGGCCCAACTGGAAGGCTGGCGGAAGAGATTGCTGAACTGCACTTCCATGTCATCGCAGCAAAAGAACATGGGTTCTTTTGGGCGGGTCATGGTCAGCCCGGGGGTGGCGTCGAACAGATCGGCCAGCGTGGTGGTTCCGGCTTTTTGGACGCCCAGGATAAAGAAATCAGGCAAACGCATGAGAGACAAAAAACAGCTAAGAGCGAAGCGTATGCAACCAGCGCCGCTTTCCTTAATAGGTGAGCGGCTTGTCGAGCTCCAGATTATCCACTTCGGAAACTTCCTCCACCTTGTCGTCTTGCCAGGGATCTTTAAAGAGCAAGAGCAGGATGCTGGAAATGGTGAAGTAGATGTAGAAATTCGAGGGGAAGGCCATGAACGCATTACTCCCGAAGGTGATGGCCGTCAGAATGGCGACCAACAACGCACTGAGTAAGACGTAGAGGGCTTTCCAAGCGCCGGGCGGCGCTCGCCACCCTTGGGCATGGACTAGCCCCATGAAGATGACAAAGCCAACCATGAGGGAGCCCAAGCCGATGGCCCCGTAGTCCAAAAGGAAGTTGGCGAACCAGGTGTGGATGTGCTTTTGCTGCTCGGTGCGTTTATGCCAGGGAATGCCAAAGAGCGAGTAGCTGCTGGACTGGCGCAGCATGGCAAAGGCGTTCAAGCGGCTGGTGAAGGTGCCCGTGCGCAGCAAGATGGAGGCTTCGGCGCTGGACTGCGACATCTCCTTGGTGGAACGGTTGATGGACTGGATGATGTCGAAACCAAAGAAGACGAGAAGGTAACCAAACCCGGCTAACGTGCCGTAGAAGAGCAAGGTTTTGAAGCGGGTGGCAAAGAAGTAAGAGCCGACGATGGCGACCATCCAAATCACCACCGGGATGCGCTTCAGGCTGAGGATGCCAGCTGTGACAAAGAGGATGAAAAGCGCCACGCAGATCCAAAAAACGAAGGGCTGGAACTTTTTTTCGTAGCTGTTCACCAACGGGAAGGCAAAAACCAGGACCGCGCAATACGACATCGCGAGGGAGAGCTGGCCTTCGGATGCCATGGTGGAGAAGGGGCGCAAGGCGACGTCCCAAAGCACGTCGGACACGGTGGTCATCCCCGAGTAGGTGTAGCGGAGTTCGAATTCGCTCAAGCCGAAGAAGGATTGCTTGAGCCCCCAAAGGGCGACGGGGACAAACGCGATGATGATGAAGCGAAAAAGCTTCATCAGTTCTTCGCGTGAGGGGAAAAGAATGGGAACAGAAAAACAGAGGGTGGGATAAACGGTATTATTCACCAGCGGCTGGGCTCCTTGTTTGCCCAGGACGGTGATGGCGCCGAACACGACCGAGAGCCCAATGCCAATGAGCAGGAGCTTAATGTCGCCTTTGCCCACTTTGCGCCAGCGGAGGAGGTAGGAGGAGATGATCCCGGTGGCGATACCGATGCAGATCATCGGCGGAATCCCCAGAATGAAGTACAAGTCGGTGACTTGCATGCTCAGGTCAAAGACCATGAAGCGCTTAAAGAGGTCGATGTAGGCTGTACAGAGGACGACAACAAAAAACGCGGCGCGGGGAGCTGCGAGGCCCAGCAAGAACGCCACCGGGAGCAGGAGCTTGTAGGCGTTGCCCACCACGTTACCCGGCGCGCTGATGATGAAGAAGACAACGATGGCGCTGAACACGATGCCGCCCAGCATGAGCAGCACGTTCATGACTTTTCTCTCGTCGAGTTCGGTCGCCATGGAAGAAGGGGGAGTTAAGAGAAGTCTACGCTTCTGCGTGGAGAGAAGCAATGCGCCAGCGCGGTGGCAGGAGCCTTAAGCCGTGGGTGTCTCGGCACTGGTTTTGGGGTAATTGAGCGC
>CAWUJC010000632.1:0-2138 GCA_963922355.1 uncultured bacterium
GAAGACCATCCTCCATCTCTCCGGCAGTACGGGGCTCCACGGGCGGGCTGGATCGCTGAACGTGAAGGGCCTGACGATTCGCATGGTTAACAGCGCCAATACGACGGCTATCTTGCTAGATCAGGGAACCATTGGGCTGAATCAGGTGCAGATCCAGAATGCGGCGATCGGTATCCGCACGGAAGGTAATGGCGTGATCGAGAGATGTAAGATCCAGGCGACCGATGCCGGCATCCTTCTACCCCGGGGGAATTTTCAGATCTATTCGACCACGATTAAAATCTCGAATGCCCAGAAAGGCTGCGGTCTCTCAGTGGGAAGTGTGGCGAACAACACCTGGGCACGCACGGTCTTCCAGGGATGCCGGATCGAAGGCGGGGCGACTGGCGTCCAAGTTGGGGTCAACAAGTCCGAGGTCAACGTGGTGCGCTGCCAAATCCATAACGCAAAGAACGCCATCGTCGCCACGGACGGCGGGCAAATCAATCTGACGCAGGGCCGATTGATTGGCTCGAAGGCCAACGGCGTCCTGATGAAAGGCGGCAAGGGAAGCCTTGGCTACAGTTACCTCAAAGGCGGAGTGGACGGCATTCGGATTGAATCAGCTGTCTGGGTGAAAATCACCGCCAATACTTTCGATGACATGTCGAACGTGGGCATTTATTTGGGCAAGGGCGTGAAGCCCAGCGGGATGTCCCGCAATAAGGGAAACCGAAACAAGAACGGACTGAAGGGCGGCCCGGGGCACACGAATCCTCCGAAGAAGCACCAACCTCCCACGGCTTCATCGCCGCAGAAGAAGGGCAATGAGCCCGCGATGTTTATCCAATTCTGATCAGTTACCGAGGCTGCTCGTTTTGGGAGAACTATCTTCTACTTTTTTGACCGGGATTTTGGCGATGAGTTCCGCCGCGCTCATCCCCGGGGCGTTGAGGAAGATGCCAGAAGTTGGGACGATGACGGTGCCCTCCACCGGATTGCCCCAGATGTTGCGCCGTTCGATGCCGCTGATCGCAGCAAGCTCGTAGACGTTTTCCTTGGTTTCCGGCAGAATGACTCCTGAGGATCGTCCCTTACCTTCCCAGGTATAAAGCCAGACCTTCGGAGCAACTTCTGTGACAGAGTGGTAGTCCAAACCGTCCACATGCCAAGCCAGGGTGGCGTGGGCAATGGCACTAGGATGCAGGCTGTTGTTGCGATTGATCAGGCTCGAGAATCCTGAATTATTCGTAATGCCGCCGTTGTGCATGGCGTAGAGGAAGATCTTCTCAACATCCCGAGAAAGAAGGCTGACGTGATAGCGCAGGACGCCTTCGGCTAGGCGCTCATTCGCGTCCAAGACTGGCTTAGGTAAGCTGCGGTTGTAGAAGCCCATGGCTAGCTTGGTGTAGGTGCTACTGCCTTCGCTCATCCAGACCGGCTTATCGATTCGTTCGAACGCATCATTCGGTCCGACGCCACGGGCCAAACCTATATCGACGGTGGAAGTCGGATAGCCCCCGGGGTTGCCGATATAAATATGCGTGCTGCCGACATCGGCGTAGTCCATGCCTCCGGCTTCCAAGACGCCCTTGGTCCATTCCTTCCCGCCGATGTGGTAATCCGGCGAGGTGTCGCTGGCGTAGCTGGTGTTCAGGCCAACGACGGTGATCTCCGGATTGATCTTTTTGACCTCCTCGTAAGCGATCTTTTTGAGGCGCACGTATTCGGCCTGGGGATTCTCCGGGTGGAGGTACTGGCCGTTTTTCTTGTCCACGGCGAACCAGCGAATCTGCCAAGGTTCGTTCCAAATCTCATAAGCACTGATGGCATCGCCGTAGTGCTCGACCACTTTGTTGACGTAGTTGCGGAAGTCCTTTTCGGGATTGAGCGGCAGGTAGAAACGGTCGAAGTACGCATCGCCTTTGTCTGTTTGTTTCTGATAGTAGCTGGCCCATTTTGGCGTAGTGGCCAGCATGCCGAGAACTTTCATCTTTCCATCTCGGAAGCGCTTTAAATCCTCATCGGCGAAGTTCCACTGCCCCGGTTCCTTTTCCAACCAGTACCAGTTGGTGATGTTGCCAGACGTGTCATGCAGGCGCACCCAATTTACTCCGATGGCTTTGGCTAGTTGGATGTGGCGCTCGGTGCTGTTGAAG
>CAWUJC010000633.1:0-2134 GCA_963922355.1 uncultured bacterium
CTCGCCGCCGCTTACAGCGACAACAACCAGGCCGACAAAGCCCTGGCCCTCTACGAGGAAATCCAACGCACCTACCCCAATAGCAAGTTTGAAATGGTGGCCACGACGGGTATCGCCCGCGAAGAACTGAAACAGGGCAACACCCAGAAAGCGCTCAGCATGCTGGCGCCGGTCATCAAGGCCTCGAACGAAAACCTGATGCCCTCCAGTTCAGACAGCCGCCTCTTTAGCGATGCCTACCTCATCCGCGGACAAGCTTACGAGAGCGCCGGGATGGAAGACCAAGCCCTGGAATCCTACCTGGCCGTTGTCACCGTCTTTTACCACAACCCCCGGGCCGTTGCCGAAGCGGAGAAACGTGCCCAGGAACTTCGTGCCAAAAAACCCGAAGCCATGGTAAGGTAGCTGACCCGCTGCCTCATCGCTCCCTCTCCCACCGCTTGCCTACTTTTTTTCACTTCCCTTTCGATTCCTTTTCCACTCGTTAAAGCAACCCCCTATTAGCTCGTGAAGTCCCCCACCGTTATGTTCCGTCCGTCCACCGTTCTTCAAACCCTGCTGCGCGCACCGCTTGCCTGGATGGCAGTCGTCGCCCTGGCTTTCACGTTCCTTTCCGCTCCCCTGCCTGCCTTCAGCCAGGAAGAGACCGTTGGTGATGAAGTCGCGGCCGAGGTGCACAAAGATAAGACCTTCGTCGACGTCTTCCACGAAGGCGGCCCGGTCATGTGGTTCCTGCTGGTCGCCTCCATCTTGGCCGTCACCTTTACCATTGAGGGCTTCTTCAAGCTCCGCGGCTCTAAGCTCTCCCCGCCGGCCCTCGCTGCCCAGTTGCAGGACCTGATTTCCCAGGGCGACTACCAGGGGGCCTGGACCCTCTGCCAGTCCAACAAGTCCTTCCTCTCCCGCGTGACCACGACCGGCCTGGAACGCCTGGGCCACGGCAAGGAATCCGTCGAATTTGCCCTGCAGGAAGCCTGCATGCGCGAAGGCACCAAAGCCAAGGCCAACACCCAGTACCTCTCGGTTATCGGGGTGGTGAGCCCGATGATCGGCCTGACCGGTACGGTTATCGGCATGATCAAGGCGTTCGAAGAGCTGGGTAAATCCGGCATCGGCGGCGACCCGACCGGCCTGTCGGCCGCGATTGGTGAGGTGTTGGTCGCCACGGCCGGCGGTCTCGCCGTGGCCATTCCTGCCTTCGTCTTCTTCTACATGCTCAAGAACATCGCCCAGGGCGCGGTGCTCGACGCCGAATCCGTCGTCTACCGCCTCTTTGAAGGCATCCCGTACGACCAGCTCTCCGGCCTGCAAGTGGGCGAAAACTTCTCCCCCGCCACCGGTGATGGCTCCCCCTCGGCCAGCAACCGCATGCGCTCGGCCCGCGTCTCCCAGGCCGTGCAGGACGCTGCCGCCACCGGACAAAGCGGCCCGCAGGAACTCGATTATGAAACCTGGGCGGCCCAAGTCCAGCAGCTCAACCCCCAATTTGCCATCGACCGGAATGACCCCGGCCTCCGTGCCGTCTACGAAAGCGGCATGCCGCCGACCGAAGTCCAGTTCGATGCTGCCTAAGCGGCTGAAGGTGGCCTGGAGCGCTGCAACCCAGCGCTGAAGCCGCCCCCGGCCTCGTCCGTCCAAGAGAAAAGATGTCCCTCGATGAGTAGCAAGTTGCTCAAGCGTAAAGAAGAAGGCGAACCGGATCCCGAGTTCCAGGTCGCGCCGATGGCGGACATGCTCTTCGTGTTGCTGGTGTTCTTTATGAGCATCACCACCACCGAAACGATGCAAAGCAACATCGAGGGCCTCAGCCTGCCCTTCGCGGAAGAAACCACAAAGGAAGAGGAGACCGAAGGCGACAAAGAACGCGCTGACATTGTGCTAAACGTGGTCTGGCTCCCGGAAAGCCGCACGGCGGAAATCCTCATTGCCGGGCAGAAGGGCGCTTACGCCCATCCGCAAGACATCGTCCCCTACGTGGCGGAACGCCTGGAAAAAAATCCGCTGGCCAGCGTGCTGGTCCGGGCGGATATGGACACCGAATTTTCCTTTGTCAGTGAAGTCATGCGTGCCGCGGCCGAAGCCGGCGTCGGCGCCGTAAGCTTTGGCGTCATCACCGGTGGCGAGGGCGAATCCG
>CAWUJC010000634.1:0-2132 GCA_963922355.1 uncultured bacterium
GCATCCAGAACAATGATGCCGACGCCCTCGGCAAGGAAGCCACCGCCGCGCCTGCCCCGGCCACCGACGGCCCCGTCGGCGACGTGAGTGAAGATGACGTCTGGGCTCAGCTCAAGACCTGCTTCGATCCCGAAATCCCCGTCAACATCGTCGACCTCGGTCTCATTTACGACCTGGTCCTCAGCGACACCGACAACGGCCAGAAAAACGTCAACGTGAAAATGACGCTGACCGCACCCGGCTGTGGCATGGGCCCAACCATCGCGGGTGATGCCCAAGCCAAGATTCTGACTCTGCCCGGTGTGGCCGCCGCGGACGTGGAGCTGGTCTGGGACCCGCCGTGGGGCCCAGAGCGCATCTCGGAAGATGGCAAAACCAAGTTGGGGATGGCTTAAGGGGAGAAGACAAAGGACAAACATCAAAACTCAATTTTTGAGCTTCAAAGGTTAATTATCCAAACTTTGAGTTTTGGTCCTTTGCGATTTGTACTTTTAATTTTTGACAGTTTGGCGGGAATGCGGCGGAATGATTCCTCCATGTCTGCTAACGTCCTATCATGTTCCCGACTCGCTCGTGGCTTTTGCCTGACGGCGCTAGCCGCCGCTGTGGTCTTCCTGACCGGCTGCTGGGAGGAACAAGTACCGGACTCTCCCAACACCGCCATGCCCACCGTTGCCCTGCTCTCCGACTTTGGCCAAAAGGACAGCTACGTGGCCGAGATGAAAGGCGCGCTCCTCTCGGTCCATCCCGCCGTCAACATCGTTGATCTGTCGCACGACATCGAACCCTTCAACATCGCGCAAGGGGCCTACCTGATTGACCAGATGGCCAAGAGCTTCCCCCAAGGCACGGTTTTCGTCGGTGTGGTTGATCCTGGCGCCGGGAAGGCACACGAGCCGGTCCTGATTCAAACCAAAGAAGGGAAGTTCTACTTCGGGCCGGACAACGGCATCTTCTCCCTCGTGGTCCAACGCGAGCGCTTCCACAAAGCCTGGAAGCTCAACAACACCAAATACTTTCGCCCCGATTCCATGCAGTCCTCCTTCCACGGGCGCGACATCTTCGCCCCCGCCGCTGGTCACTTGGTCCAGGGCGTCCCGGCGGAAGAACTGGGCGAGCCTCTCAACCTGAATGACCTGGAACTCCCCGGCATCCTCCAGCCCACGATGGCCGGTGCCAACATCATCACGGAGGTCATCCACATCGACCGCTTCGGCAACGTGCTGCTGAATTTACCCAAGGGCTTCACCCCGCTCCTGCAGGAAGGCAAGCTGGCTCAGATCACCGTCAACAAGCAGAAGCACACCACGCCGCTGGTGGCCAATTTCAGCGACCTGAAGCCCGGGCGCCTCTTCCTCCTCTACGGTAGCCAAGGCCTCCTCGAAATCGCGCAGAACCAAGGCTCCGCCGCCGAGACTCTGAAAATCAAAGTCGGCGACAAAGTGACGATTCGCCCGTAGCAACCATGACGCCCGACGAGATCATCGCTGCGATTGAGGCCGGCCAGCCCTGCCCGGCCGAGCTTTCACTGCCCCTGCAGTCGCTCTGGACGGCCCAAGCCGGCAACTGGGACGGCGCTCACACCTTGTGCCAGGAGGCCAACAATCAAGCGGGCGACTGGGTTCACGCTTATCTCCATCGTGTCGAAGGCGACCTGGGCAATGCTCAGTACTGGTATTCACGGGCCGGAGAGAAGATGCCGGACTGCTCCTTGCCGGAAGAATGGCGCCAGTTGGTTGAGGCGCTGAGCGAGCCAACCTAATTTCGAATCCTCCTGGGCGAAATAGTTACTTTTAATTAACAAGTTTCCATTGCGGGTTCCCCGTCCTTGCCGCATAGTGGAAGCATGAGCACGAGCATTTCGAGGGCGAGCAACCTCTCCAAGCAGATTTCTCCTTCCCACGCGCACCGCCAGGCCTTGGCGGGCGAAGGCATTCTCCTTGATGTGCGCACCCCGGCGGAATTCCGCGCCAAACACGCCGAAGATGCTACCTCCGTACCCTTGGATGAACTCGATCCCCAGGCGGTGGCGGAAGAACACTTTCTCACGCCGGATCATCCCGCCTTGCTACTTTGCCAAAGCGGCAAGCGTGCCTCGATTGCTGCAGAGAAATTCCTGCATGCTGGGATTG
>CAWUJC010000635.1:0-2132 GCA_963922355.1 uncultured bacterium
AGCCACCTCCTTACCGATGCCGCTCCCAGCGCCCACGACGGCGATGACGCGGCGGGCGAGTTCGGCTTCCGGCGGCATGCGCTTCAGCTTGGCTTCCTCAAGCAGCCAGTACTCGATGTCGAAGGCTTCCTGCTGCGGGAGGGCTTGGTAGCCGCCCAGGGCTTCAGCCCCGCGCATGACTTCCACGGCGCAGTTGTAGAACTCGGCCGTTACCCGGCTTTCGCTCTTATTCTTGCCCCAGGCGATCATGCCCAAGCCAGGAATCAGGACCACGGACGGGCTGGCCTGACGCATGGCCGGGCTGTTGTCGTGCTTACAGTTGTTGTAGTACTCGGCGTAATCGGCGCGGAATTTCTCGATGCCCTCTTCCAGCTTGGTCTTGAGGCTGGCGAGGTCTTCTTCCGCCGGATTCCAATCCACGTAGAGCGGCTTGATCTTGGTGCGCAGGAAGTGGTCGGGACAGGAGGTGCCAAGTTCCGCGAGGCGCGGCGCGTCGTTGCTGTTCACAAAGCGCATGATGGTGTCGTCGGTCTGCACCGTGCCGATGAGGCGGGACGGCACGCTGACCTTGCCGCGCAACCAAGGCAGGAGTTCCACGAGCAGGGCGTCGCGCTTGGCGTCGTCGAGCTTGGCGAACTTCTGGCCGCCAAAGGTGTCCTCGCCCTTGTCGCGTTCTTCGATGAAGCGGGCGGCTTTTTCGATCAGGCTCAGCGTCAGCTCATAGCACTCTTTGTCGTCGTTGGCCCAATTGATCAGGCCGTGCTGCCCCATCAAGATGCCCTTGGCGTTCGGATGCTTCTGGCAAATTTCCTGCATGGCCAAGCCCAGCTCAAAGCCAGGACGCAACCACGGCGTCCAAATCACGTCGTCGCCGAAAATTTCCTTAGTCAACGCTTCCTGGTCCTTACAGGTGGCGAGGGAAATGACCGCGTTCGGGTGGGTGTGGTCCACGTGCTTGAACGGCACGAAGGAGTGCAGCGGCGTATCGATCGAGCTGGCCCGCGGGTTCAGGTTGAACGTGGTGTGCTTGAACATGCCCACCATGTCGTCTTCGGCCGGCGTCTTGGGGCCCTTTGGCTCCTTGGCGGCATAGACGTTTTGGAGGCCCATCAGCTTTTCCTGATACAGGGAGGAGAAGTTCTCGCGCTTGCTGGTACGGAGGTCGCCGCCGGAGCCCTTGACCCAAAGCACTTCGACTTGCTCGCCGGACACCGGGTCGGTTTCCATGATCTTGGAGGAGGTGTTGCCACCACCGGTGTTAGTGATGCGCTGGTCGCTGCCCAGAATGTTGGAGCGGTAGACGAGGCGGTCGACCGCATCAAGGGAGGCGGCATGGGCGTCGTCCCAGCAATAGTTAACGTGACGGAATTCGTTCGGAGGGTAGGTGCTCATAGTCGGGTTCTTGTTCTTCTCTTCAGGTTGATTGGTGGTGGAAGCCGCTGCTTCCGCTAGCCAAGTTCGGCTAAAGGTTTTTCGGGCAAGGTGCTGAATTGCGTCCGCGCGGCGGACCAATTTTCAGGGTTCTCGGGGTGATAGGTTTTGAGGGAGCTGGACGCGGCAACGATGCGGCGAATCTCGGCCACGTCGGCCACGTCGCCCATCGCCATTGCCTGGATCAGCAAATTGCCCATCGCGGTGGCTTCAGTCGGCCCGGCCACAACTTCCTTGCCGGTGGCGTCAGCCGTGGCTTGGTTGAGCAAGGCGTTCTTGATCCCGCCGCCCACGATGTGGAGCTTGTTCACTTGGCGCGCCGTCACGGCTTCCAATTGGTTGAGCGTCTGGTCGTAGCAAAGCGCGAGGCTATCCACGCAGCAGCGCATGATTTCGCCCGCACCTTCCGGCACGTGCTGCCCCGTCTTGCGGCAATATTCCTGGATCTTCTCCGGCATCGCATCCGGCTTGAGGAAGTCGGGGCAATTCGGGTGGACCAAGCTCTGGAGCGGCTTGGCCGCGTTCGCCATGGCCGTGAGTTGGGAGTAGGAGTACTCCTGCCCGGCATGTTGCCAGGCGCGACGGCATTCCTGGACGATCCACAACCCCGCGATGTTCTTGAGGAAGCGCACCGTGTTGGCGGCGCCAAGTTCGTTGGAGAACCCCGCCTCCAGCGCGGCTTCGTTCCGCAGCGGTTCGGA
>CAWUJC010000636.1:0-2121 GCA_963922355.1 uncultured bacterium
TCCATCATGCCGCAGATCATGGAAGCCAAAAAGGCGTGAGTAAGGGACTGAAGCAGCTCCAAGGCGCCTTAAAACTTGTGGCAGCTCAGTATCCAGATGGGGCTTTGGAATAACCGGTTTCAGTTTTCACGATTCAGAGAAATCGTGAAACCAACAATGGTTGTTGCTTTTCCCTAAGGGTTCCACCTCTACCTTACATAGCTACGGATCATTAGGGGATTGCTACCTAAGGTTCAAATCCTGACGGGTAGGGATCTGCAAGAGCTTATTTGCTTATCAAACACGACCGACTTTCCTTGCCACTTTTCGCGGTTTTCGCATGGTAACTACCTTGTCTCGCGCTAGGGCGATGCAGGGTATCTCCTCCTCACTATTGAGATGAGATATCCAATCCTCGGTGACTTTCTTGACGAAGCAGCCTTGGCACACGCCGTAGCAGTTTGGCGGAAGCTCCCGATGAGGCTGTAAGAGATGCGGCCTCGTATTTGCTTGGTCTATGGACTGAAAGCGAATGGAATAAAAAGGGGAATACGTTCCATTGAAGTTGGAAACCTGCTCCAAGCAATTCGCCCAGCTATGGCACTATGTCAGGTAGCATGGTCATGGAGGGACTGAAGTAGAGTGGATCAGCCGTCTTGCGAAGATGGTATAGACGCAGCATAACGCTCAGTTGAAGCTCCCATAGCTCAGCTGGATAGAGCAGCGGTCTTCTAATTCGAAAGCGCTTGTTGTTCATGAGTTTCAAGGCTGCTTAAGATTGCTCAAAACGCCTCATCTAAAAACCTTACGTCTACCAGGACAACTCAAGGGTGATCACGAAAACTCACCAGTTTTGGAACTAGCTGTAACAGTTTCTATGCTTCTGAGCTGACATTTAAAGGTGCCTGGATTACGAATTCCATGAACGTAGGGAATGGCTTCAACTCAGAAGGGATGTCTTGTCTTAGCAAAAAGAAATGAGTAAGATAATAGTTATTAACTAGAGCCGTGAAAGCAAAGTCCAAGTCAGCGAATTCCCAGAAGCGTCTTTCTCAAAACCAGATTGCCCGACATTTGGGAGTCTCCCAAACCCTGGTTTCCATGGTGCTGAATGGTCGGACGGAAGGCATTGCGAAGAGTTCTTATCAGCGCATCTGGGATTTTGCTCTTGAGAACGGCTACTCACCTCGAGGGATGAAGATGGAGATCGGTAACGGTCTATCTCCCAGCATGCATACGGTGGGTTACCTTCTCCGAGCCCCTCTTCGCTTAGCCAACAAAAGTAACTTCTTTAGCCATGTGCATGAGGGACTGCACAACACACTGGTGGCCAATGATGCGCACACGTTGTTTTTGGGCTCAGAAGACTTACTGACTGAGAAAGACTATAAGCAGTTTCAAAAGATCCGCCGCTCTATGCGAGGCGTCGTGGTGATGGGTGAGGTGGCCCCCACGGTGGTTAAGAAGATGGCAGCTTTGTTCCAGCGAGTTGTCTATGTGGGCGCACGATTGACCGGTGTTTGCCACTCGGTTACCTCCAACGATCACGAATCAGTCGAACAGTTACTCAACCATCTTTGTTCGCTGGGGCACGAACAGTTTGCTTGGCTGGGAGGTTCTCCTGACACATTTCGCAATACAACCCGACTAGCTGCCCTACGGGAATCTCTGAAAACAAGGGGCGTCGAGCTCCAAGATAGGTGGGTAGATACGGCGGAGAATGCCGACTGGAAAGATGGCTTTACGGTCGCGGAGAAGCTGCTGTCTCGGAATAAAGGTCAGCTTCCGACGGCCTGGATCGTCCATAATGGACTCATGGCCCGTGGAGCGATCTCTTGCTTGCTTCGTCGAGGGATCGAAGTGGGCCAGGAGATTAGTGTAGCTGCGATTGACTGCACGCGTGTTCGCACTTCTGAGCTGCCCACTTTAACGGCTGCCAGTGCGCCGCCGGAGAAGATGGGAGAGATTGCTGCACGCTTACTGTTGGATGACACGCCGGATAGCTATTTTCAGGATATCGTGGTGCCTTCCCATTTTTACGTGGGAGAAAGCAGCGGCCAATGTGTCGCCCAAGAGGTCAGCTAATCGCCGTTGCAGGCGAAGATGATCTTGCTCCGACTATTTTGCTTAGCACCGTAAGGG
>CAWUJC010000637.1:0-2114 GCA_963922355.1 uncultured bacterium
CAAGCAAGTCTTGTTTCCTCAAAGCTACAGATCCCGCGACAAGCCCATGAGCAAAGCATCGCGGAAGCTCGGCGTGTGGGCGTTGAGGATGTAGGCAAAAGCCTCGCGGTAAAGCCGGTTGGACGTGTTGCCGATCATGTCGGCGCTCCCGCCTTCCGAAGCAACCAGGGCAAACGTCGCCCGATTACTCAGGAGGTTGCACTCGGCCCGGCAGAGTTCTCGCTCGTCTAAATTGGCGCTCTCGTCATTGGCCAGCTCCCACATCCGGTTCCACATATCTTCGAGGGAATGGGCAAAGGCGTCGGCCGCGCGAATCAGGGTGTCGTCATCGCGGTGTTTGCCGCGACGATGCAGGCGGAACGCGGCCGCCCCAGCCACGCCCAGCGAACAAGCCGCCGCCTCCAAGTGCACCGGCATGCCGGGATCAATTTCCTGGGGCGAATCGATGATCGCCACCAAACGTGAACGCGGCACTCGGAACTCAGAAAAGACCGGCGCTACCGTATTAGTGGCAGCGAGAACTTGAAGACGGTAGGGGGAAACCACATGGATCGAGCCATGGTGGCTGTCCAAATCCGCCAGGACAACCACCCCTCGGCCATCATCCAAGTTGCCGCCGAGCAAGACGCGGCGCATCATCCCCCACCCGGTTAGCCAGGGGGCTTCGCCGGTGAAGACGATGTCGTCATTCTCAAAGTCCACCCGCAGCTTCGGCGTGCCCAAGGTCTTCAGGTGACCAAGGCACACGCCGGTGAGCCAATCCAGGTCCGTCATTTCCGTAAACTCCGGGAGCTTGGGCGCGTCCTTGGCTTGGAGTAAGCGCGTCATGACCCGCGAGGCAAAGAAGTGCTGAAGCACGACAAAGTTGGTGACACCACAACCGGCGGCCAAAACTAGGCGGGCAATCAAGCCCGCTCCGAGATCGCCCCCGGCTCCGCCGCGATCTTCCGGCACCTGGAGACCGAGCAGCCCTGTCTCCGCCAAGGCGCGGACTTGCGGCATCGGCGACAGGGTGGCGGCGTCGACTTGGTCTGCCTTGGACACCAAGTCCTGCTTCGTGACGGCGACCAAGCGATGGAGAAGCTGCTGCACCTTGGAGGGCTGCTGGCTCATGTCCGGCTTCGGGCCGAGGCAAAGCTTATCGAGCAGGAGAGAATCCGATGATTCGGAGGGAGGCGACTCAGCAAGGGCGGTACTCATGGCGTCAGGCTAGGCAATTTTATAGACGGCGATTTCCACAGCCCGGACTTTATCCACCGTCCCGGCCAGAATTTCGCGGTTGGCTTGATACAGCAAGTCGACGGCCTTCATCCAATGGGCGGCTGGCTTGTGTTGAGAAATTTCGGCCACGCGTCCGAGGTTAAAGGCGCTGATGGGGTCGCCGTTCTTCTTCTTGGGGAGCAAGGCTTGGCCTTCTTCCGCCACCTGGAAGCTACGATAGCGGCCTTTCTGCACCGGACGCAGCAACTGCTTTTCCCGAAGCACTCCGGCCAGCGCCGCCAGGCGGATTTGGTTGGCCAGAAGAATCAGGACGCCCACTTCGCTTTCGCCCTGGCTGATGAGGTCGGCCAACAAGGCGGTGGCGAGCCGGACTTCGCCGCGGAGCACGGCGTCGCAAAAATCCCAGACCACGGCCTCGCGCTTCCCCCCCACCATTTGTTGGACCAGCTCACGGGTCAGCCGCTTTTCCTCCCCGGCAGCAACCGTCAGCTTTTCGATCTCGGTCGCCAGTTGGGCGAAGTTCATGCCCAGGGCCTGGAAGAGGCGCTCCACCGCGGCGGGCTCCGGCTCCAGACCAGCCGCGCGGCATTCGCTTTCGATTCGCTCCATGATGGCCTCCTCCCCACCGTAGCGAACATCCGGCAGATCGAGGGTCTTCACCTGGGCGACTTTGAGCAAGGCCTTGGGGAAAGCGCGCCCCTTGTGGAAGGCCGTTGCACTGATCAAGAGGGTGAGCGTCTGGCCGTCCGCTTTGTCCAGATGCTGGGCGAGGTCCTCCAGCGCTTCCTTCACCCGCGGACTACGGCCTACCACACTGTCATCAAGGAAATTGAGATGTTTCCACCACACCAATTTGCCGCCGCCCATGAACGGCAGGGTGAGAATGGAGGCCT
>CAWUJC010000638.1:0-2111 GCA_963922355.1 uncultured bacterium
GAAGACCGCCGCCACATCCAGGAGCATGACGTCGCCGACCTCCGCCGCGCCGTCAAAACCAGCCTCAACCTGGAAATGGCCGTGACGCCGGAGATGGTTCGACTTGCCCGGCTCCACCAGCCGGACGAAGTCTGCCTCGTCCCAGAAAACCGCCAGGAAGTCACCACCGAGGGCGGCCTCAACATCACTCGCAAGCCACGCGCGACCGCCAAAGTCATCCAGCAGCTCAACGACGCGGGCATCGTGGTCAGCAGCTTCATCGATCCTGACCCCGACCAGATTCGGGCCGCCGCCGACGGGGGCAGCGCCTTCATCGAACTCCACACCGGCGCGTACGCCAACACCACGACCAAGCGCGACCGTCTGCGTGAACTCCGTCGCCATGCCCGAGGCGCCAAGCTTGCGCACAAGCTCGGGCTCCGCGTCAATGCGGGCCACGGCCTGAACATGGAGAACACCACCGAGTATCTGGAGTTCGTCCCCCACATTGAAGTGCTCAACATCGGGCATCACCTCGTATCGCGCGCCGTCACCACGGGCTTCCGTAAAGCCGTCCGCGAGATGGTGGCCCTGATCAACGCAGCAAACGTCCCCAAGGTCTAGCCCAGCGACACATGGAAATTTACGGCATCGGCATCGACGTGGTGGAAACCAAGCGCATTGAGCACAGCCTCGAACGCTTTGGCGACCGCTTTCTCTCCCGCATCTACCTACCGGACGAGTTGGCCTACTGCCAAAGCATGAAGTTCCCGCCGCTCCACCTGGCCGCCCGCTTTGCCGCCAAAGAGGCGATCAGCAAAGCCTTCGGCACCGGGATCGGCAAAATCATCGGCTGGACGGACATGGAAATCGTTAAAGTAGAGCGAGGTGCCCCCCAAGTGGTGCTCCACGGCGGCGCCCAAACCTACGCCACGGAACTAGGCGTCACGAAGGTGCTCTGCAGCCTTTCCCACACGGATCATTACGCCGCGGCCAACGCCGTCGCGATCATCGAGTAAGGGTCTGTTCCAGCCTCGTCGCGGCATTTGTAAGATTTCTCTCAAAAGGCGGGATCGGGCTTGCTTTCGCACTCCACAATTCAGATAAGTTCTGCTATAAGCTTATCCACTCAACCATGAGCCGACGCCCTTCTCTTTTTGGCCTCTCCATTCCCCCCGTCTGTTGGACGGGAGCGGCTTGCTTGGCGCTGCTCAGCTTGGCCGGTTGCTCCACCGAGCAAGAGCTGGCCCAGTACGAACTCAAGGAGCAGGGCGTCCCGTTGACCGAGGAAGAAGCCGCCGACCGCGTGGCCTTGGCGGATCTCGACACCCTGAGCCTGATGACCACCGCCGGGCTCGACCTCCGAGCCGCTCAAAACGAGCAGGGCGAAACGCTGGTGCACGTCGCTATCCGGGAGGGCGAAGAGCGCAGCTTGACGTACCTCCTGGCCACCGGTCATGATCTGGAAACCCCCAATGCAGAAGGGGATACCGCCCTCCTCGCCGCCATCCGCCACGGGAAAAAGGATCTGGTTCCGACGCTGCTGAAGGCTCGCGCGAATATTGACGTCTCGAACCACGCGGGTCTGACCCCGTTGGCGATGGCGGTCGTCCAGGCCAACCCGGATATCGCCCGCCAACTCCTGGCCGCGGGTGCTGATCCGATGTCGGAAATCGCCCCCGGCTGCACCGCTCTCTTCTTCGCCATCGCGTACAACCAGCCGGAAATTGTCGCCGCCCTGCTCGACGCCGGAGCTGACGCCAACCGAGCTGAGCCGCTCCCCGCCTGGCATCGCCTCTTTGCTTATCTGGACCAGGAACAGGGACGAACCAGCTACGGTCCGCAGCTCCCGGTGGACCAACTCCTCGTGGCCGGGCCACCGAGCAACCGCGAGCAGCTGACCGCTCTCCTCCTGCGCCCCCGCGCCGCTTCCCTGGCCGAGTTTGAATTCACCGCCACGGCCCAAGCCCCCGTCCAGGATCTCTCTGCTCTGGCCCTTGCCATTCGCAAAGGCGACCGCGAGCTGACCAAAACCCTGCTGGAAAAAGGAGCCGACGCCAACCCGCGCCAGAACAGCCCTCACCTTGCGCCCATTTTACTCGCGGCGATTGAGGGTGACCGCGACATCGTCC
>CAWUJC010000639.1:0-2110 GCA_963922355.1 uncultured bacterium
CCTTCGCTATCTCGCCCCTGATTTAAACAAAGCCTTCCCCCGCAGCCCGCGCGAAATGATTGGCGGTTACGTGGTGGCCGCCCGCGCGCTCGACAAATGCCGAGCCAAGGTCGCGGGAACTTTGGGCGACTACCACTTCGACTGCCCGCTCGATAACTTCTTCTTCGGCTTTACCGGCATCAATTCTGCTGAATTTGAAGCCCAAGTGGCAACCGGGGCCGATGATGACGCCATGGCCGGTTGGATCCTGCAAAACTCCAAGGTGCAGGACAAACGACAGATCATCCAATGGAATAACGACATGCGCTGCATGCGGATCAATGAGATGCCCATTGAACTCCAGGAATTTTTGGAGGGCTATATTCCCCAGTACATCCCAAAAAATCGACCGGTTTACTACTGGTTTGACGTCTATGACCTAGAGGAGCAGCGTATCTAAAGGCTTAAGCCGACGTCAGAAAGAAGATTTATGAGCGAGACACCTAATCCGACCGCGGAAGCTGCGGTGAAAACGCGTTACGCCGCCGCCTCCCAGGCGCAAGAGGCCGCCCTGTGCTGCCCGGTGGACTACGACAAGAAGTATTTGGAAGTCATTCCCCAAGAAGTCATTGAAAAGGATTACGGTTGTGGCGATCCCTCCAAATTCCTCAAGCCGGGCGAAACCGTCCTCGATCTAGGCAGCGGCACCGGAAAAATTTGCTTCATTGCCTCTCAAGTGGTTGGAGCCGAAGGCAAAGTGATTGGTGTGGACATGCTCGACGACATGCTGGAAGTCGCCCGCCGCAATGCCCCCGAGGTGGCCAAAGAGATTGGCTACGCCAACGTGGAATTCCGCAAAGGACGCATCCAGGATCTGGGGCTTGATATCGAAAAGCTCGACGCAGACCTCCAGCAAAACCCGATTACTAGTGCGGACACCTTCCTGGCCACCCAAGCCCGGGCGGATGATCTGCGCATCAAGCACCCGCTGATCGAAGATGATTCGGTCGACGTGGTGGTCTCCAACTGCGTGCTCAACCTGGTCGACAACCGCGACAAGAAACAACTCTTTGGCGAAATCTTTCGTGTGCTGAAGAAAGGTGGGCGCGCCGTCATCTCCGATATCGTCTGCGATGAAGACGTGCCGGAGCACCTGCAAAATGATCCAGAACTTTGGAGCGGATGTATCTCAGGTGCCATGACGGAAGAAGGTTTCCTCCAAGCCTTTGCCGATGCCGGCTTCTACGGCATTTCCGTCCTCAAGTTCGATATCCAGCCTTGGCGGACGGTGGAAGGCTACGAATTCCGTTCGATGACGGTGGAGGCGTTCAAGGGCAAGCAAGGCGCCTGCTTCGAGCGTAACCAAGCCGTGATTTACCGAGGCCCGTTTAAAGAAGTGCTCGATGACGATGGTCACCGCATGGAGCGTGGTGTTCGCTACGCGGTCTGCGACAAAACCTTCCAGCTTTACCACAAGGCTCCCTACAGCGGCTATTTTGAGTTTATCGAGCCGATGGAATCCGTTCCGCTCGACCAGGCGGAGACCTTCGACTGCGAGCGCACCACGCGTCGACATCCCAAGGAGACCAAAGGCCAAGACTATGCGGCCACGACGGATGCCTCCTCTTGCTGCGACGGCGGCTCCTGCTGCTAGTTGTCGCCTTCTTTCTCCCCCACTATGGACCGTTTCCGCCAGACCATTGCCGAGCATGGCGGCGAGCTTCTCCGCGCCAAGCCGGAGATACTCCAGATCAACGTCGGCAAGCTCTGCAACCTGACCTGCGTGCATTGCCACGTGAACGCCGGGCCCAGGCGTAAGGAGATTATGACCCGGGAGACGGTGGACAAGATCCTTGATTGGCTGCGCGAGACGGAAATTTCCACGGTTGACCTGACCGGCGGCGCTCCCGAAATGATTCCGGATTTTCGCCACCTGGTGGCTGAAGTCCGGGCCATGGGACGCCACGTCATTGACCGCTGCAACCTGACCATTCTGCTGGAACCTGGCTTTGACGGCATGGCCGAGTTTCTCCGTGACCAGGAGGTGGAAATCGTCGCCTCCATGCCCTGCTACTCGCCCGACAACGTCAATGCCCAACGCGGCGACGGTGTCTTTGATGGCAGCATCCGC
>CAWUJC010000640.1:0-2102 GCA_963922355.1 uncultured bacterium
TCCGCCGCTGGATGGATATCGTATTGTCGCCGCCGTCTTCAAGCTGCCCGAGAGGGTTATCTATCGCGGCGGTTATCTCTGGCCCATCCTTCTTCTCATCTTGATCAACTTCCCGCCGTACTGGGAGATCATGATGACGCTTCGGAACTTTGTGCTCTATGGCTTGGCCTTGATCACGTTCCACTAGGCGAGATTGTCATTACGTAATCCAAGGTGCTTGACCTGGGGTACTTTTGTGTGCGGCAATACATTTATGCCGGACGGGAAAGAAACGAAGCAAAAATTCTCTGCGGAAGAGCTGCAAGAGAAGTTAGCAGCGCACCAGAGATGGCTTGATTCAGATGGTGAGCAAGGCGAGCGATTGGATCTCCGTGGGGCTAATCTAATAATGGCTCGCCTGGACGGAGAAGATTTATCGAAGGCTCAACTGAAGGGCGCAGATTTTTCTGGGGCTAATCTAAAGTGGGCAAATTTAAGCTATGCCCATCTCGAGGAAGCAGATTTGTTTGATGCCCATCTGGAGGGGGCAGTTTTATTAAAGGCGTACTTAGCTGGAGCAAATTTGTGGAAGACCCATCTAAGCAGAGCTAATTTGAGATGGGCCCATTTGGAGGGAGCGATTTTGAGGCGGGCTCACCTGGAGGGTGCGGATTTGTACGGAGCTCATCTGGAGGGGGCGTACCTAAAGGAAGCTCACCTGGAGGGGGCGAATTGCCATTTCGCTAAGTTTGATGACGCAGTTTTAAGCAGTGTCATATTTGAAGGCGAGGTGGAAGAAGAAGCGCAGGCGGAACCCTCCACGGAAACAAATCCCCAACCTGCTGAATCCAGGGCTAAGAAAGAGAAGGTGACAAAGCACCTGGTGGCGAGGAATCTCTCGGCGAGCCAGTTGGCCCGGGCTAATTTGCATCAGACGGTACTACCCAGCAAAGGGATCGACTTCGAGCCGGGGCTTGAGCGAGTCAAAGAGGTTACTGGTAGTGCTCGCAACGTTTTCTTGAGTATCATTGTTGCATGCCTCTTTTCGTGGCTGACTTTGGCCAATGCCACGGATCTTGCATTGTTGATTAATGATAAAGCCTTCTACTTGCCTATTGTAAATATCGACGTTCCTGCGGAGGGGTTTTTTGTCGTGGCACCCATCATTCTCCTTTCGGTCTATGTATATCTTCATGTTTACTTGCGCATGCTTTGGCAAGCCTGTGCCCGCTTGCCGGCTCGCTTTCCGGATGGGGATACCTTGGAGCAGCGTATTTCGCCCTGGCTAGTAGGCGTGCTGGTGTCGCTCATGCCAAGAATGCCCAAGCAGCGAAACTTCTTTTATATCCTGCAGTTTTTTATCGCACTCGTAACAACCTGGTTGCTCGTGCCCGGCACCCTGTTTTGGTATTGGCATCGTTACTTGCCTGTCCACAGCTTGTGGATCAGTACGATCCAATTAACCATCGCTTTGGCCGCCACGGGGCTTGGTTTCGCCTTTCTTTTCGAGGCACACAAGCAACTCACCGGAGTCTGGTTCCCCCGTTGGCTTCGTTGGTTCATAGACCGCTTGATGTTGCTTCCTCGTTGGCTTGGAAAGCCATTCTTTGCTCGGTTTCAACTTGACTGTAGAAATCAGACTTGGCTTCGGAGTCGTTCACTAGTCCACAGTTTTGGCATCCTTTTATTCCTGGCTATCCTTGCGTACATTATCTCCGATCATTTTGTGAACAAAGCGCCGACCATCAGGACTTTGGTCCAAGAAGGGCATCTAGCTGATCCGGAGGCGCTACGAGGGGAGGAAAACTGGGATTATGTTTGGAAGAGCGATTTGTTGACGGAATATATATCTATATAAAGAAGATTTTGTGGAATCTCGTTCATCTAAACTCCCCTTTTTGACCTATAACGAGAAGAAGGAGATGCATCTTCGGGATCAAAACGATAAAAAGGAGAAGGCTAAAGACGGAAAGGAAAGAGATCCTGAGCTATCTCAACTTCGGTTCGGGCCATTTGGTTTTCCCAAAGAACGCGAAGCCTATTTGCTTTCCAAAATTGATAACTGGGGAGGGCTGCCTTTTTACCTGTCACAGGTTTTTGCCGGTAGCTTTCTCGACGTCGAA
>CAWUJC010000641.1:0-2099 GCA_963922355.1 uncultured bacterium
GTCATTAAACTTGCACAAAATGACAGAAAAGGTTTAGTTTGAGTGGCGATGGGAGAAATCAATTTCTTGCGTTATTTGCCGCCCGATTCCATGGCGAACGAATGGGGATGGAGCTTGCTTGATGCTGGGCGACAGGACATCTTGCCAGAAGAGCCGTATCCCGGAGAGGGGCATCCACAGCATTACCTTTTTGACAAAGAAGGGCGACGTACCTTGGATGAGTACCAGGTGGTGATGATCTCAGCTGGGGCGGGGTGGTTTGAGTCGCAAGAAGTCGGCAAGACTCGCGTCCAAGCGGGGGAGGCTTTCCTCCTCTTTCCTGGTCATTGGCACCGCTACTACCCTGATGCCAAAACTGGATGGAGCGAACGTTGGCTGGGATTTCGCGGGGCGGAGGCAGACCGGGTGATGGCGCGTTTTTTTGCTCCGGGGCGGGCCCGGTTTTCCCGATTTGATTCGGCCGGGCTACTCCGGGTGATGGATCAAGTGAATGACATGCTACGGGGTTCTGTTGCCGGACGGGAACAAATCTTGGCCAGTTTTGTCCCCTTGGCTCTGGCGCACTTACGCGCACCTTCGGTAACACGGCAGCATGCCCTTTCTGACGATGCCTTAGTCGCGCGGACCAAAGAGGCATTAGCGCAAGATCCCAATCACCGCGTAGATCTCATCGAGTTGGCGAAGAAGCTTGGTGTCAGCTACTCTCGGCTGCGTTTTACGTTTCGTGAGCAAACCAGCTACTCGCCACGTGAGTACGAAAATCTCTGCCGCCTTAACCGTGCGGGCGACTTGCTCCGCTTTGGGGCGGATAACGTGTCCGAAATTGCGGAGCAGTTGGGCTTCTCCTCGGCTTTCTACTTTTCCCGCGCCTTCAAGAAACACTTCGGCGTGGCGCCCTCGCAATGGAAGCGCCAGGCAGGAAGAGGAAAAGAGGCTTTGGTCGAAGCCGGGTAAGACACCGTCGATAGATTTATCAGGATCAAAAAGCACTGCGACAGAGCGGACAAGACGATGAAGACACTTTCTCACCACGATTACCGGGTTACACCTTGGTGTGACTACCCCGCTAGGTTGGCTTCATGGATGTGGCATCCAGAGAAGAAGCATGAGCCTTGTTTACTGCGTTTTACATTGAATTTTTCTGCCCCTGGTGGGGATCCCCTCTTGCTCGCGGTGACGGCCGATCAGCGTTACCAGCTTCGGTTGGATGGCGAAGCTCTGTCCTATGGGCCAGATCGAAGTGATGTGGCCCACTGGTCGATGGCCTTTCTTTCCGTTCCGGCGGAGAAACTTAAGGAGGGAAGCCACACGCTGGAAGCGTTGGTTTGGTGGTGGGGGGAGCATGATGGCAGCGTTTCTGCCCCTCCTCCAAATTTCAATCCGCCTATGGCCCAAACCTCCTTTCGGGGCGGTTTCTTTTTGCTCGGAAAAGACTGGGCAGAAGGTCTCAGCACGGGACAGGGGAACTGGCAGGTAGTTGATCTAACGGCGGCCGTCTCGCAGTGGCATCCTCCTCGTTTGGGCTATCATGACATTGGCGGAGCTTACACCTATCGCCTGGCCGCTTGGCATTTGGCGTCTGAGCCAACAGTGGCGGAAATTTTGGATCCGCCGGATTTGCCGCATGGCGCTGGTGTGATGCGGCCCGGCTGGAAATTTACTCCAACCCCATTGCCCGAGCAGTCCCGATCTTTGATGCATCCCGGGCGCATTGATGCGGTGCGAAAGTCTTGGGATGAGCATGCTTGGCAAGCCGAAGAAGTGGAAAGTGCCGAGCGCGCTACTTGGCAGCAAGTTCTCGCGGCAGACAGCGCCGGGGTGACGATTCCGCCTCATCAAGAGATGAGCCTGTTGTGGGATGCCGAAACCTACGTTTGTGGTTATCCGAGTTTGGTGTGGTCGGGCGGCAAAGCCGCAGAAATCGAATGTCAATGGGCCGAAAGCCTCTACGAAAGTCCACACACACAAGATGCCAACTCAGAAACACCAAAGGGCAACCGGGACAGCATCGAGGGCAAATCCTGGTTGGGTTTCGGCGATACGTACGTTTGTTCGGGGCGTGATCAGGAAGAGTGCCCGGCTCTTTGGTGGCGCTCCGG
>CAWUJC010000642.1:0-2098 GCA_963922355.1 uncultured bacterium
ATGGTGGCGAGCAAGTTCGATCTGGAAACCCACGACGATGCTCGCCATCGCTACTACGAAGCCTATTTCGAAGCCCTGGAAGAGGAGCTGAAGCTCCGGCCCAACATTCGACACCAGGGTGTGCTGGAGCGCTTGCTTGAAGGCCACGAGCGCGAGGATGTCGCGCAGGGTTTACTCACTGGCAACGTGCCGCGTGGAGCGCAGATCAAGTTGGAGCACTACGAACTCTGGCACTTCTTCGAGTTTGGCGCCTTTGGCGACGACGGCGAGGTCCGTAATGACCTAGGCCCGCACGCGCTTCGCCGGGCGGCGGAGCACCACGGCGTGGAATTTGACCCCGCCCACACTTTTGTGATCGGCGATACCCCGCACGATATCAATTGCGGCAAGGCCATCGGCGCGAAGACGATCGCCTTGGCTACCGGCAAGTATTCCGTCGAAGAGCTGGCCGCCCATGAGCCCACTGCGGCCTTGCCTGATTTAAGCGATGGTCCCGGCTTTTGGCGGCTCATCGATGCCGATTAATCTGGCAAGCTGGTCGGTGGAATGAGTTGACGTCGACAGTCCCTCCGCGCCATACCTGAAATAAGCTGCTCAAGCCCCCTCGCTTATGAACCGATCCCTTCTTCTCTTCGGCGGCCTCCTGGTGATCGTGCTCGGTGGCTTTATTGGCTATTTGCTTCTTCTCCCGCCACCGCCGCCCGAAGCGAAAGCGGTGGAGCAGCTGGCCACCGAAATGAAGGCGGCACCGCAGCCTCCGGATATCACGCCGGAGTTTGAAAAGCTCATTCAAGCTTACGAGGAGGCCCCCGAAGAGGCTCGTGAACCGATGTTGCTTCGCTTGGTGCTGGAAGAACCGCCTTCCGACCTCACGCCGCTTTTGGCCCGTATTCGGACCTTGGAGGATGTGGAGCAGCGGCGTCTTTTGGAAAAAGTGTTGGTGCGTACCTGGGCGATGGATCAAGAGTCGACCGTGCCCGCTTTCGAATATGCCCAGCAGATCGGCGATCGCGAATTGGCCGAAATCCTGATTAAGGCCATCATTGGCGATTGGGCGCAACGCGATTTGCCCGCCGCGCAGACATTTGTCATCGCCCTGGAGCCAGATGCCCCGTATCGCACCGAGGCCATGCTCGCGTTGACCGAAGAGTTGGCCAAAGCCAGTCCGGTCGAGGCCTACGAACTCATTTCTACTCACACGGAAGGGCCGCTCCGAGCCGAGTGGCAGTTTGCCCTCTTTCCTTTGCTCGCCAAGGTCGATCCGCTGGCTGCCAGCCAAGCCTACTTGGAGCTTCCGCGTGACGAACGCCAGAAGCCAACCATGGCAGCCTTGGTGGACGCTTGGCGTCCGGTGGATCAGGACGCCTTGCTGGCGTGGCTGAAGGCAATGCCGGCGGACCAGCAAGCGCTCCAGGAGCTGGGCTATACCTTGGTCATCCGTAAATGGGCGGAAGAAGATCCACAGCAGGCCGGGGAGTTCATTCACACGCTTCCGGTCGGCCCCCTTCAAACCAACATGGCAGGGATTGTTGCCCGGCCATGGGGGGCGAAGAATGGGCGCCAGGCCCTCGTCTGGGTGGATAAGTTTTCGGATCCGCAGCTCAAAGTACCGACCGCCATCGCCATTTTCTCGGCCTGGGCCGAGGTGGACCCCGTCGCGGCGGCGCAGTATGCGGGCATGCTGACGGATAGCCCGGTGCGTGACGCTGCTTTTGGCATTATTGCGCCGTTGCTGGCAGCGAAGGACCTCAAGGACGCGGCCGATTGGGTGAGTGTACTGCCGGGGTCGACCCCGGGTCGGTTGGACGCGGTGGAAGGTCTGGCCACGGTGTGGTTGCAAGAAGGAGGCGAGCCAGCAGATATCTACCGCTACATGCAAACGCGGCTCCCCAAAGCGGTGCGCACCCCGGCTCTGGGACGATTCTATCGGGCTTGGGCTCGGCAGGATGTGGCCGCTGCGGCTAAGTCGGCGACCAAGTTGCCCGAGGGCAAAGCGCGCTTGTCCGTGGTGCCGGAGGTTTATGCCACCTGGGCAATGTCGGATGCCTCCGCTGCGGCGGCCAGTGCGGAAGCCATGCCGCCCAGCGAGCTGCGTCGC
>CAWUJC010000643.1:0-2090 GCA_963922355.1 uncultured bacterium
ATCATGACCCGCGTCGCCATTATTGGATCACGGGGCCGCATGGGCCAGACGCTCTGTCGCCTAGCCGAGGAAGGCCCGGAACTGGAACTCGCCTCGGCTGCTGATCAAGGCGATGATTTGCGCGCCGCTCTGGCGGCGGCCGATGCTTCGATCGAGTTTGCTCACCACAGCGCGACGAAGCCTACGTTGGAGCTTTCGCTCGAGTTGCAGAAGCCGCTGGTGATCGGCACGACCGGCCACGATGAAGCAGAGCTGGCGGCCATCCGCGAGGCGGCGACCAAGCTGCCGATCGTCTTCGCGCCGAACTATTCGGTTGGCGTCAACACGCTCTTTTGGCTCACGCGCAAAGCGGCCACCATTTTGGGTTCGGGCTTTGATCGCGAAATCGTGGAAATGCACCACAAGATGAAGGTCGACGCGCCGAGCGGCACGGCTAAGCGCTTGGGCGAAATTTTAGCCGAAGTGCAAGGCGCGCCTTACGATGACGTGATCCAAAACGGTCGCGCGGGCGAAACTGGAGCCCGAACGCCGGAGGAAATCGGCATGCACGCGTTGCGTGGCGGGGATGTGGTTGGTGACCACACCGTTTACTTTGCCGGTATTGGCGAGCGCATTGAGCTGACTCACCGCGCCACCAGCCGCGAAACCTTTGCCGCGGGCGCTTTACGTGCCGCCGCTTGGTTGACCTCCCAGCCCGCCGGCCTGTACTCGATGCAGGACGTGCTGGGCTTGAAGGACTAAGTTCCGCCATGGCTGCTCCCGCGCCCCACACGGTTGGCATCGCGTTGGGGGCCAATTTAGGCGAGCGCCACGCCAATCTCGCAGCGGGTTTTCGTTTCTTGGATCGGTTGGACCTCCGAGGCCGGGCGTTACGCTCGGGCTTGCTCGAGACGGATCCGGTGGACTGTGCGCCGGGCGATCCGCTCTTTCTTAACGCCGTGGCGGAAATCCAGTATGCGGGCGAGCCGGAGGAGCTGCTCCAGCGCTTGCAGGAGTTTGAGCGCGAGTTGGGCCGAGCGCCGGTTGGCGATCGACCGGTCAACGCCCCCCGTCCTTTAGACCTGGATATTCTTTATGTTGATGAGCTGGTCATCAACACGCCGAGGTTGATCGTGCCGCATCCCCGGATGACGGAGCGGCGTTTTGTCCTTGAGCCGCTCGCGCAAATCCGCCCAGAGCTGGTGCTCCCCGGCGAGACAAAAACCGTGGCCGAGCTCTTGGCCAAGCTGCCGGAAGATGGCTAGCCACTATTGACACAACGAGTGAACTGTCCCCATCCTCCGGGCATGTCCGAGGAGCGAGAGAAAATCACGCCGGAGTGGTTTGCCGCGGCCAAGGCCCGGGGCGAGCGCATCCCCACGCTGACGGCCTACGATTACGCTACCACGCGCTTGCTGGACGAAGCAGGCCTGCCGCTCATCCTGGTCGGCGATTCCCTGGGCATGGTGGTGCTGGGGTTTCCGGACACCACGCACGTCACCCTTGCGCACATGTGCCACCACGTGGCCGCGGCGGCGCGGGCTGAGCCCAAGGCTTTGTTGGTGGCGGATCTTCCTTACCATGCCTACGACTCGCCGCAAGCTGCGGTGACGCACGCCAAGGACTTGGTCGCGGCGGGAGCCGAGGCGGTGAAGCTGGAAGGTGGGCAGGATTTTGTCGAACGCATCCAGGCCATCCGCGCGGAGGGCATCCCGGTGATGGGGCATCTGGGCATGCTCCCGCAATCGGTGCTGGAGGAAGGCGGCTACAAGAAGAAAGGGCGCACGCCAGAGCAACGCGAGCAGTTGATCGAAGATGCCAAGGCGATCGAAGCGGCGGGTGTCTTTGCCCTGGTCCTCGAGCTGGTGATTCCCGAAACCGCGGCGGCGATCAGCCAGGCGGTGCAGGTGCCGACGATTGGGATTGGCTCCGGCGCCCAAACCTGCGACGGCGAAATCCTGGTGACCCACGACCTGATTGGCTTTTATCCCTGGTTTGTGCCGGGCTTCGTTCAGCAACAGGGCGATGTGGCGGGCGAGATTCGCCAAGCCGTGGCGAAGTACGTGGAAGGCGTTAGGGGCAAAGGGTAAGTTCGGCGGTCTAGGAAGAGA
>CAWUJC010000644.1:0-2088 GCA_963922355.1 uncultured bacterium
GACACGCTCCTGCTCCAAACCCTCGATGCCGTCGCGCACGAACTCGAAGCTGGTCGCAGCGAAACCGCGCTCGCCTGGCTGCGTCGCCATCCCACCGGAATCATCCCGATCATCGGCACGACTTCCATCAGCCGTCTCCGCTCCGCCACGCAAGCCGCCAAGCTGGAACTCTCCCGCACGCAGTGGTATCGCCTGCTCGAAGCCGCCCTGGGGCATCGGGTGGCGTGAGAAAGCCCAAACAACAAAAGGCCAAAACTCAATACCGTTCATGAAACAGTTTGCGTTGGTAGCCGTCGTTATCCTCAACGTCGGGGCTCGTTGCAGTTAGCAACCTCAACTGGCTCTACGCGACGGCAGAGGACTGCCGCCCTCCGGCATAGACGGAAGACAACCTCACCTTGCCCGCCGCTGGGGTCAGAGGTGGCTTCCGGGCCAGATTGTTCTCAAGTCTTTTAAACCATGGTATAGCCGCTTGATCACAAGTTCACATCGAAGGAGGGTAGGGCGGGCTGTCCCTAGCCCGCCGTTCGAGGCGGATTTATCTCTGTGCCTCTTTGCCTAAAATCTAATCCTCCTTTGCATACCCATCTGATCGATGAAACACCTCGCCGGCTTCTTCGCCCTGTTTCGGCACCAGAAAGCGCAGCGTCATCCCCTGGACAAGAATCGAAAAGATGACCACCACATAGGTCATAGTGAGAACCAAGTCACGTCCCTCGCCTGCGGGTAAGGCGAGCGCCAGCGCCACGGAAATCCCGCCCCTCAAACCGCCCCAAGTCAGGATCTTCACCGTATTGGGCGGAAAATCTCGCCGGAAGCGGGGCGAGACGGCGGGCATCGAAACCGAGATCAAGCGGGCGAGCAAGACGATGGGAATCGCAACCAGTCCGGCTTCGAGGTAAAGCGTGTTCAGGCTGATGATTAGCACCTCCAGCCCAATGAGGACAAAAAGCACCGCGTTGAGAATTTCATCAATCATCTCCCAGAACGAATCGACCCGCAACCGGGTGTACTTCGTCATCGCCAAATTGCGTCCGTGGTTACCGATAAACAGCCCCGCCACCACCATCGAAAGCGGGCCGGAAACTTCCAACAGCTCCGAGACGCTGTAGCCGCCAGTCACGATCGCCAGCGTGATCAAAACCTCCACGGTGTAGTCGTCCACCGTCTTGCACATATAGTAGCCAATCGCCCCGAGCAACAGCCCGAGCATGATGCCGCCGCCCGCTTCGAGCAGGAATAACTCCACGAACATGCCCGGCTCAAACGAATGTTCCCCGTTCAACACACCGAGGAGGCCAATAAACAAGACCACACCCATGCCGTCGTTCATCAGCGACTCGCCCGTGATCTTGGTCTGCAAATCCTTCGGCACGCCCAGGCTCTTGAGCAGCCCCAGCACGGCGATGGGATCAGTCGGCGAAATCAACGCGCCAAAGAGCAGGCAGTAGATCAAATTCACCTGCTGCCCGAAGAGGTTGAACACGCCATGAATCGTCAGCCCAATCACCAAAGCGGAAACCAGCGTCCCTGGCGCGGCCAGGAGGAAGATCGTCCACTTATGCTTGTTGAGATCGCCCAGATGAACGTGCAACGCGCCAGCAAAAAGGAGAAAGCTCAGCATGCCGTTGAGCACGGCTTTCTCAAAATCCATGCCCTCCACGACGGTGTGTGCCGCCTGGAGAAAAACCGGGCTGTACCAACCCACGCCAATCAAGCAGAGCGAAAACAACAGGCTGATGAGCATCAGGCCGATCGCGCGCGGGAGCTTGATGTAGCGCGCGTTCAGCCACGAGAACAACGCACTCAAGGTCAGCAAAATCGCTGCGACTGAAAAAAAGTCCATCCCGCGCCTAGTGTGATCAGCTCCCAGCCGAAAAGCAACTTGCCGCGCAAGCCCGTCCGCGTGATCTTGTCACCGTGGCCCAGGACTTCGACACCTTTGACTTTGCCCAGCCGCGAGCCCGCTCGGCGTGGTCGCAATGCCTACTCCATCTGCCTGAGGGGGAAGAAGGCGACGCCGAATTCAACGCCATGGCCCGCGCGCTCTTCGCTTGGCAGTTCGAGCACGTCGCGCCGTATCGCCGC
>CAWUJC010000645.1:0-2086 GCA_963922355.1 uncultured bacterium
CGCCGCGCTGGGAGCTGGCTTGATCGTGTACGTGAAGCACGAGGCCCGTCTGGAAGCCGAAGCGAAGTTCCAGGCTCAAGCTCCGCGCGTCAAGTTGCCGCCTCGCCCGTTGCCGGAGTTTAGTTTGACGAATCAGAAGGGCGAGCCCGTGAGCAAAGATAGCCTCAAGGGCAAAATCTGGCTGGCGAACTTCATTTTCTCCACCTGCCCGGGCCAGTGCATTGTGCTGACCAACCAGTTCAAAGACTTCCAGGCTGAAATTAAGGACATGCCGGAGGTGGAGCTGCTTTCCTTCAGTGTCGACCCCGAGGTGGATACGCCCGAAGTGCTACATGCCTTTGGCCAGCAATATCAGGCCGGGCCGCAATGGGAGTTTGTCACCGGTCCCAAGGAGGACATCTATCATTTGTTGCAAAAGGGTTTCCTGCTCGACGCCGCGCCGAACCCGGACCCGGAACAAGTGGCCACCGGGGAAAAAATCCTCCACACCACCAAAGTTGTCCTGATTGATGAGCAGGGCCAAATTCGCAACTACTACGATGGCTTGCCGGTCGACATCTACCCCACCGTGCTGCAAGACATCCGCGCGCTGCGCTCCGAACCATGATCACGATTTCCGACCTACCCGCGATTAACGCGGCCCTGAACAGCCTGGCTACCGTCTTCCTCCTCGCCGGTTTTATCCTCATTCTTCAGGGGAAGAAAAAGGCGCACATGGTCTGCATGCTGACGGCGCTGGGGGTAAGCGCGGCCTTCCTCACCTGTTACCTGATTTATCATTTCAACCACCCGACAACGAAGTTCACTGAGCCCGGGTGGCCGAAGACGATTTACTTCATCATTCTCTTTTCGCACATCCCGCTGGCGATGGTGAATTTGCCAATGATCATCGTGACGTTCTACTTTGCATTGCGGGGGAACTTTGAGCGGCACAAGAAATGGGCGCGCTGGACTTGGCCGCTCTGGATGTATGTCTCGATCACCGGTGTGCTTGTCTACTTCATGCTCTATCAGTGGTACCCGCCCGAGCAGATCTTGCAGGAGCGGCGCGAAGCAGAGCTGCGAGCCAAAGCGGGGTTAAGCCTACTGGAAGAAACGCGTTAGTGGTTCGTTATAGATGGAGTGAAAATTACGGCGCAACTTTCTTGGTGAGGTCGGGTTCGATCTGATCATGAAAGCTCCATACTCCCTCCCCCTCCTTGCTGTTACTGTTCTGTGCTTCCACGTTGCTTCGCTCCAGGCGGAACAGCCGGCTGGAAACAGTGCGAACGGGTTGGCCGCGAACGCCGACTATGTCCTGGAAGATTCGGACCAGATTCCGCCGGTTCCCATCCTTCGCCTGGAAAAAGAACTGGGCCGCGACCTCACCCCAGAACAGGAAGCAGAACTGAAGAAAGCCCACCAAGAACGGGTCCAACAGATCATCAACATTAACAAAGAGTTCATCGGTCAGGTTTCTGAGATCACGGAACTAACGCCGAAGGAAATCCTCCCGCGGACGCGCCTGGGTCGAGCCAATGCCATGCGGGCCGGGGCGAACCGTCCAGCTGCCATGGCCGGAAAAGGTAAGCGTGCCGCCGTCCGTAATGCCGTGGCCGAAGGCCGATTCCTGGAACGCCTCGATCTCATCATGGAAGCCAAAGGCGATAACTTGACCGGGAGCGATCGCCGCCGCGTCGATCGGGCTTGGGACGATCGCACCAAAGCCGTCTTGGCCGTGCAGGAAGACTTCGCCAAGGATGTGGCGGCTATTGCCAAAGTCTCTTCCACTAAGGTGAAGCGCCTCCTTAAGGTCGCGTAGCACCTTGCAGACTCGCCTGAGCTTTGGCCGCCGTTTGGTCATCGCAGGCACGAAAAAGGGGAAGCAGGGTTGGACCTGCTTCCCCTGGGTGAAGGGAGGTATCCCAAAAAGCTTAGCGCTTACGCGCCGTCTTCTTGGCAACCTTACGGGCCGGAGCCTTCTTCTTGGCAACGGCTTTTTTCTTCGCCGGAGACTTCTTGGCAACAGCCTTCCGCGCCGGAGCCTTCTTCTTCGCGGCCGGGTTGGGAGCAGAAGACTTGATGGCAGCTGGCTTGTGCGGCGGGG
>CAWUJC010000646.1:0-2085 GCA_963922355.1 uncultured bacterium
CTCTTTAGCCAAGTCAATGGATCTCCTAGAAAATTATACCCATTTTGAAAAATGTTTTCATATTATTTGAAACTTACTTTAGTAGTTCAGTACCAAGACCACGGCCCCTGAATTGATTGGAAACACATAGCATGGTGCCATTGTAGAGCTTTTCAATTTTGAGATCCTCCATGGCTAGATCCTGGTTTTTGCGCGCTTGCCAGAGGTACTGGGTGGACGGATGTTCGGCCCAGGAGACTTCCTCCAGCCACGTGTTGCCACTAAAGCCATGCCCTTGCTCTTTCACGAGATGGTTGGCCGAGGCCACGGCGTGGGCGAGAAGTCGGACGTCTACCGGGGTGCTGCTTTTGAGAAATTTGAGGAGGAAGTCCGTCGTGCGGCCCGGATCAGCGGCTTCGCTGGGATGGTGGTGCGTGTCGACGATGGCGGCGAGGGCGGGATTGACCTTGTTGGCTTCGAGCCAAATTTCTCCCATCTGCGCGTGGTCGATGCCGAGGAGTTCAATCTCGGCGTCTTCCAGGGGAATGTCGTTGCGCAAGGAGTGGAGGATGACGCTGGGGTAGTGCGAGGGGAAAAGCTCGGCGTAGACCAGTTTGCCGACATCGTGGAAGCATCCAGCGGCGAACTCCAAGCCGGTGGGCTCGATGCCGAGCATGTCGATGAGCATCTCCACATACAGGCCGGTGACGATTTGATGCTGCCACAGGCCCCGCCAGTCGAGCGCTCGTTGGGCATGCCAATTCTTCTGGAGCATGAGGCAAAGCACGCCGAGGTTATGCCCACGGTCGAGGCCGAGGAGGTGCATCCGGGCAGTGTTGTCGTCGAGCGGCTCCTTGGTGTACCCGGCCATGAAGGTGGTGATTTCGTTGACGGTGATGGCAAAGGCTTCGTTGTGGTCCATGGCCACGACGAGGTCCACCAGTTCGCCGGAGGCAAGCTTGCACATCTCCTGCATGTTCTCGGCGAGAACATTCAGGCTGAGCAATTCGGCCCGCTCCTCGAAAGCATCCATCACCTCTTCCCCGGAGATCGGCTCATGCGGTTGGAGGATGTCTTCCTCAAAGTCAGAGGCATCGGGGGGCAGGATACCGAAGAGCGTCTCCGGTGTGGCGCCATAGTTGGGCAAAGCGCGTTTACGCTGAAGGGGAGGGAGGCTGATGACGTTGCGGCCGTAGCGGTAAGTGTCGACCATGGCGAGGGCTTCGCTCAACTCGTCGTAATTCTGGAAACGCAGCGCGGGCCCTTTTTCCATCATGCGGTTCATCAGGCAGGCCCAGCCGAAGGGGATGCCGGAATCCAGGGCTTTCTGCATGGGAAACTCATCGGAGATCTGCGACATGCAGATGGCTTCGACCGTGGAGCCGTCAAAGACGGGTTGACCGGCCATGAGGTTAAAGAGGGTGGCGCCGAGGCAATAGATATCGGTGCGGACGTCCGGCTCTTGCTGGAGAATGTGCTCGGGCGAGGCGTAGTACGGGGTGCCGAGCAGTTCGGGATTTTCGTTGTTATCGCCTTCTTTCTTGCGCCGGGCGAGGCCGAAGTCCGTCAGCATGAGGATGCCATCCTTATCGACCATGAAGTTGCTGGGCTTGATATCGAGATGGATCACGTTGGCGCGGGCTGCGTAATCAAGCGCCGCAATGGCCTGGGACATAAACCAATGCGATTGTTCTGGCGTGAGGGGCGAGCCCAGTTCCTCCATGTAATCATCCAAAGTTTGCCCATCGATGTGGGCCATGGCGAAGTAGCTGAAGCCATGATCGTGGCCGACAAAGTAAAGCGGGACGATGTTGGTGTGCCGCAAGGCGGCCACCGCTTTGGCTTCTTCCCGGAACTGGGCTTGGTGGGCGGGATCGTTGGCGAAATCGCCGTGCAGGATTTTGATCGCGACGGTCCGCTCCAAGTCGGGCTCCATGGCCTTGTAGACGGTGCCCATGCCACCTTCGGCAATCTTATCGATGATGACGTAGTGGCCTATCTGGCTGCCTGAGGCAAGAACGGGAGTCTCAGGCATAGCGTTCGGATCCATAGATGAGTAAACGGTTAAGGCGCAGTGTCCTTACGCTAGCGGAAGCCGTGCCGTTG
>CAWUJC010000647.1:0-2080 GCA_963922355.1 uncultured bacterium
GTGTCCTTCTCCAGAATGAGCAGGCCGACACCTTCTGGCACGGGGGCGTCCCAACTCGCCTGAGGGGAAAAGTCCAAGCCGAGTTCGCCGAGCCATTTTTCCGCCGGGCCGGAACCGATGAGCAGGACGTCCCCGCTGGGCTTGGGGCTAAGGGCAGGTAGCTGCTTGGGCGTCAGGCGCCAGTCTTGGCTCCACGTATCAAGTACCTCGCCGGAGGCGTTGGTGAAGGTGGCCTCGTAAGTGACGCCGGTGCCACTGGCGGGGAGCGTCAGCTCCCAATCCACCTGTTGGACGCGACCGCGTCCCACGTCGATGGGGAAGCGTTTCTCTTCTACGATGTTACCTGCTTCCTTGAGGGTGACGAACAACTCACCCGGTTGATCGGCAGTGGAATCATTCACCACGTAGAGCGTGCGGGTGATGGATTGGCTCTGGTAGTAGGAGCGACGGTGGGAGAGATCAATGACGGCAAAGGGGCGGAAGGAGCGGGCCTGGATGGCGTTGGCCACCGTTTCGTCGTAGGCCTTTTCGGTGCCTTTCCAGATGCGGAATTCAGCGGAGTGCGGCTTGATCAACTGCGGCTTGTAGCCGGGCGTGGTGACGTCGCCCAACTCGGGGCGGATGGTCTCGGTTTCCAGGCGATAGTTGACCAAACAGGAGATGTTCCAGGGGCCGAAAGCACAGACGCCTTGGGTGCGGCCGCATTCGATGATCCAGGCGGTTTCACGCGCGGCGGCTTCGAGGATCAGGTTATAGTCAGCCCAGAGGCGGTCGCCCGCCCCGGTATGGAAATTGGTGTTCGGCCCCATGTAGTGGTAGGTGCACATCTCGCCGGCGTGGAGCGGCATTTCCTTGGTCCACCATTCGTAACCGCCGCATTCCTTGCCGTAGTGACGGCTCATGATCGACTGGTCGCTTTCGTTCCAGAGAGAGCTGTCGCCTTCGTGGTAGGCTTCGCGGGTCGGATCGAGTTGACGGAAGAGCTGGTACATCTCCGGCAGCTTCTGCTTGGTCAGCTCGGTTTGATCCTGATTCCAGCGCATCTCGTTTTCCACGCTCCAGAGCACCAAGCTGGGGTGATTTTTGTCGCGCTTGATGTAGCGGGCGATGTGGTCGCGCGCGTTCTCCCAGTAGGTCTCTTCGTCGGCGGCTTGGTCGCCGCCGGAGCCGTGGATGCCGGTCTCGCCGGTAATCAAGATGCCGTGCTCGTCGGCCAGGTCCATGATCAACTCCGGGTGCGGGTGGGTGTGCAGGCGGGAGTGGTTGAAGTTCTCGCGCTTGAGCAGATCGAACCAAGCGAGGTTCCAAGACTCCATGTGGTGGAGCTGCGTGACCTTGTGCCCCCAGTCGGAGAAGAAGTGAACGGGGAAGCCGTTGAGGATGAAGTCCGGCCCGTCGAGCCAGACTTCGCGGAAGCCGAAGCGCTCAGCCAGCTGGTCAACTGTTGTCCCGTTTTGGGCGACCTCGGCGCGCAGCCAATACAGATGGGGAGATTCCGGCTGCCAGAGGGAGGGATTCTCCCACGGGACGGTGAGCTCAACGGTGGAGGATTCGCCGGCCGGGATGGCAAGCTCCTGGGCCGGCAGTTCAAGCACGTTGTTGCCGCCGAAGGGGTCGGTGTCTTTGGCCCAGTCCGCGACGTTGAGTTGAAGCGTCACGTCCGCCGCGGTAGCTCGCGTGTTGTGGAGGTCGGCCCTGACGGTCAGCGTTTTCTCCCGCACGGAGGTGCGGATATTGAGGTCTTCGACGTAGACATCACCGCGTTCAACCAGCCAGACATCCTGCCAGATCCCGCGCATGTGGGCCGTGAGCATATTGCCGGAAGGCGTGAGGGTTTTGGAGACGAGGTGTTTCTTCTCTTCGGTCTGCGCGATGCGTTCGTAGTCGAGAATCAGGACGGCGAGTTCGTTCTCGCCCTCGTGGAGCTGATCGGTGACGTCGACTTCTAGGGGCAGAAAAGCGTCGTTGTTTTCGGCAATCTTCTGGCCGTTAAGCCAAACCTGGCAACGCGCGGCGACGGCATCAAAGCGCAGGAAGCGGCGGGTTCCCGCCGGCGTTGCCTCGACGTGGAGCGTGCGGC
>CAWUJC010000648.1:0-2076 GCA_963922355.1 uncultured bacterium
CAACCAACTGACCACTGCCGACATCGGCGCCGAGGTCAAACTGGCGGGGTGGATCCACAATAAGCGCGACCACGGCGGCGTGCTGTTCATCGATTTGCGCGATCACTACGGGCTGACCCAAATTGTGATTCCGCCGGAAACAGGTTTTCAAGACGAGCTCTCCCACCTACAGAAGGAGACGGTGATCGGCATCACCGGTAAGGTCGACAAGCGTCCCGAAGGTCAGGAGAACCCACAGTTGGCGACGGGTGGCATTGAGGTCTTCGTTTCCAGCTTCGACGTGCTGGGACCGGCCGCGCCGTTACCGATGAATGTCTTCCCCGAGGATGAAATGCCGGAAGACGTCCGCTTGGCCAACCGCTTCCTTGATCTGCGCCGCACGGGCCTGCACCAGAACATCATCCTGCGTTCCCAGATCATCGCTTCGATCCGTCGCCGCATGACGGACATGGGCTTTCTGGAATACCAGACGCCAATCTTGACCAGCAGCTCGCCGGAAGGGGCGCGCGACTTCTTGGTGCCAAGCCGTCTGCACCCGGGCGAATTCTACGCCTTGCCGCAGGCGCCGCAGCAGTTCAAGCAATTGCTCATGGCCAGTGGCTTCGACCGCTACTTCCAGATTGCCCCGTGTTTTCGCGATGAGGACGCCCGGGCCGACCGTAGTCCTGGCGAATTCTACCAGCTCGACGTGGAGATGAGCTTCGTTACGCAGGATGAGGTCTTTGCCGCGATGGAAGCGCTTCTCGTCCCGCTCTTCGAGGAATTTGCCCCAGAAGGTTGGGACGTCGGCACCGCTCCGTTCCCGCGTCTGCCGTACGCGGAAGCGATGCTCAAGTACGGCAGCGACAAGCCGGACCTGCGCAACCCGCTGGAGATTCATGATATTTCCGACCTCTTTGCCGAAAGCGACTTCAAGGCCTTCAAGGGCAAGACGGTTCGTGTCCTTCCGGCTCCGGCCGGTGAGCAGCCCCGTAAGTTCTTCGACGATCTCCAAGACGAGGCTCGCGCCCTCGGGGCCCCCGGTCTGGCTTGGCTGCGCTTGCAGGAAGACGGTACCTTCCAAGGCCCGATCGCCAAGTTCATGAGCGAGGACGTTCAGGCGAAGCTCAAGGAGCTCTGTGAAAACAAGACCGGCATGTGCGTCTTCTTCAGCGCCGATACCGACGAGCACAAAGCCGCCACCATGTTGGGTGAGATGCGGAACTCCATCGGCCGCCAACTGGGCCTGATTGAGCCCAAGTGCTACAAGTTCTGCTGGGTGGTGGACTTCCCGATGTACGAGAAGAATCCGGAAACCAACGAGCCGATGTTCAGCCACAACCCCTTCAGCATGCCGCAAGGCGGGATCGAAGCGCTGGAATCGCAGGACCCGCTGACGATTTTGGCCTACCAGTACGACATTGTCTGCAACGGCATCGAGTTAAGCTCGGGGGCCATCCGTAACCACCGCCCCGATGTCATGCTCAAGGCCTTCGAGATCGCCGGCTACGGGGAGGACATGATCAAGAGCAAGTTCCCGGCGCTCTACCGGGCCTTCCAGTACGGCGCCCCGCCGCACGGGGGCATTGCCCCGGGCGTGGACCGCATCGTCATGCTCTTGGCCGATGAGCCAAATATCCGCGAGGTGATTGCCTTCCCGATGAATCAGCAGGCCCGAGATCCGTTGATGGGGGCTCCTGCCGAGGTGGACCCTCGCCAGGTGAAAGATGTGCACTTGCAGATCAAGAAGCCTGTCAAAGTCTAAAATTTTGGAGTAACTCTCGAAGGACGACGGCTTGGTTATGGTCTTCATCCTTCGCTCCGAAGAGTAGGATGACCGGCTGAGGCCTTTGTTCCTGGGCGATCTTAGCGGGCCGGGAGAGTTCTTCTTTCTTCGTGCTGAGCTCTCGGCGGTAGCGACGGCGGAATTCCTCCCACTTGGCCGGGTCGTGTCCGAACCAGTTTCTCAGCTCCGTGGAAGGGGCCAGATCGCGAGCCCATTCGTCCAGGTTGAGCGCGTCTTTCCGGCAGCCACGGGGCCAAACGCGGTCGACCAAGAGCCGATAGCCCGTGGGTAGCGGGTGAGAATAAACACGA
>CAWUJC010000649.1:0-2074 GCA_963922355.1 uncultured bacterium
CTCGGATCCTTACCGGAGAAGGCGCCACCACCGTGACGGCCCATACCGCCGTAGGTGTCGACGATGATCTTGCGGCCGGTCAGACCACAGTCACCAGTCGGGCCACCTTCAACGAAGCGCCCGGTCGGATTGACCAGGAATTCGGTCTTCTTGGTCAGGAGGCGCTTGGGCAGGACTTTCTTGATCACTTCTTCGATGATGAAAGCTTCGATTTCCTTGTGCTTCACGTCGTCGGTGTGCTGGGTGCTCACCACCACGGCGGTCACTTCAATCGGCTCGTCCTTGTCGTTGTAGCGGAGGCTGACCTGCGTCTTGGCATCGGGGCGCAGCCACTTCACCTTTCCGGCCTTGCGGAGCTTGGTTAGGTGCTGGCCGAGCTGGTGAGAGTACATCACCGGGGCTGGCATGAGGGACGGGGTCTCGCGCGTGGCGTAACCGAACATGAGGCCTTGGTCGCCCGCGCCCTGCTCGGCGTGCTTCTTGCCGGTCGCCTTCTTGGCGTCCACGCCCTGGCTAATATCCGGGCTCTGGCGGGTCAGCAAATTGGTGATGAAGACCTTGTCCGCGTGGAAGAGATCATCGTCGTGGGTGTAGCCGATGCCGCGGATGGCTTCGCGCACCACGTCGTTGTAGTTGAACTTGGAGCTGGTGGTGATTTCGCCACCCAGCACGACCATGTTGTTCTTCACCATGGTTTCGCAGGCGACGCGGCTGGTCTTGTCCTGCTTTAAGCAGGCGTCCAAGATCGCATCCGAGATCGTGTCAGCGACTTTATCGGGGTGGCCTTCGCCCACCGATTCCGAAGAGAAAATATACGTGTTTGCCATAGAGGGCGAAAACTACGCACGTCTCGCCACCATTGCAAGCATCAACATATCTTGATGGGTTGATTTATTTTAGCGCTGTTTTGCTGCCTTGTTTATCAACTTTTCGATAATGCCAAGCGATCCGCCAGAGCTGCCAGGCGTGGCCCGGTAAGTCCAGCAAGCGCGTCCGGCTGCCTTCCACTTCGGTCCAGACCCGCAACGGCACTTCGCACAATTCCTCGTCGGCACTGTACCCCCACTTCGACGCCCTCTGATGGAGCCGGGCAAACAGCTCCACGTCGAAGAGCCAGCGGCTGAGAAAAGGCTGAGCAAAGAGACTTTGTGCCACCTCGCGGAGAAAGAACTTGGCCCCGCACTGCGTGTCGTAAATCAGCAGCGGGACGACCTGGGAACGCAGCGTTGCCAGGACGCGAGAAATGTAATAACGGAACCACTTGCGGCGAATCATGGAGCCACCCCGCGCGACTCGGCTGCCGAAGATCATTCCGAGTGGCCGTTTGTTTTCCTGTAATTTGGCGAAAGCGAAAAAGTACTCAATTTCCTCCAGCGGTACGGCCAAGTCCGCATCCAGATAGCCAATCCACTCGGGCGGCGGTTGAGACGTGAGCGCCTGCTGCACCCCCGCCCGGACTGCCTCGGCCTTGCCCACGTTTTGCTCCAGGTCCAAAACCTGGATTTGGCGCGGCATCCGGCCAGCCAACTCGTGCAGCAAGAGGCTCGTGTCGTCCGTGCTACCGTCGTTCACCAAAAGCAGGCGCACCGTCTTTTGTTCGCGCAGAAACGCCTCGAAGGCGTCCGAAGGCAGGCGCTGCTCTTCGTTATAGCACGGCACGACAATGACTAACGGCGGGAGAACCATCGAACCTACTAGAGGCTTTGACCCCAGACGTCGCAAGCCATTTCTCCCTCGGGCGCCCGGCAAAATATCGACATATCAAGATGGCTTGATATATTGACGTCATGAGTTTGCGCTCGATCTGGACCGCCCTGTCCGACCCCACCCGCCTGCGCCTCTGCGCGTTGCTGCGGGAGGAAGAACTCACCGTGGGCGAACTCCAGGACATCCTTCACCTCGGCCAATCGCGGATCAGCACCCACCTCGGCGTGCTCAAGGGCACCGGTCTGGTTACGCCCCGCCGCGAAGGCAAGCACACCTACTATTCCCTCAACGAAGCCGTGCTGGCCAACGGCTCGGGCCCCGTCCTCGAAGCCGCCTGGGCCACGCTGGACGAAATTCCCGAAGCCAA
>CAWUJC010000650.1:0-2067 GCA_963922355.1 uncultured bacterium
ATTCGGCACCCCCAGCATCCTGGTTAACTCGGCCGGCGGCAACGACCCCAAGGTCACCGTGACGGACCAACTCAAATTTGAAGACCTGCAACTAGAGGATTGGCGCGCCCACTTCGACCTCAACGTGGTCGGCGGTTTTCTTCTCCCCTGTCAGGAATTCGGGCCCGCCATGTGCCAGGCCCGCCACGGCAGCATCATCAACATCGCTAGCGTCAGTTCCCATCTCCCGTTGTCGCGAGTCATCGCCTATTCGGCCTCCAAAGCGTCAGTCCTGAACCTGACCATGTTCCTGGCGCGTGAATGGGCGCCCAAGGGTGTGCGCGTCAATTCGATCACGCCAGGCTTCTTCCCAGCCGAGCAAAATCGCCGCCTCCTCTTCAACGAAGACGGCAGCCCCACGCCTCGGGCCAAAAGCATCCTCGACCACACCGCCATGCAGCGCTTTGGCCAACCGGACGAACTCATTGGCACCGCCGTTTACCTCGCCGCCAGCAAGGCGAGCAGCTTCGTCACCGGCTCTGACTTCCGCGTCGATGGCGGCTTCCTCAGCCAGACGATCTAATGGCAGCACCAGCCAATTCCTTGGTGCTCGCGTTCGACATTGGCACGTCGTCCCTGCGTACTGCGCTCTTCGACGCCCAAGGCCAACGTCTGCCCAAGACGACAGCCCAGCAGACGTATCCCCTGCACACCGACACTAGTGGCAAGGCCATCTTGAAGCCCCAGGATCTCCTGCGAGCCGCCACCGCCTGCTTGGAAGAAACGCTCACCGTTTATCGGCGAACGGCGGCACTAAAGAAGCGGCCCATCGCCGCCGTGGGTGCCTCCTGCTTTTGGCATAGCCTTATCGGACTGGATGCCACAGGCGCCAAAGGCAAAGCCATCACGCCGGTCTACACTTGGGCCGACTCCCGTTGTAAGGCCGACGCCGAGCAGCTCCGCGCCAAGGCCGGGGCCGAAAAAGGCGCCCACCGTCGGACCGGGGCGATGCTCCGCGCTTCGTTCTGGACGCCCAAATTGGTCTGGCTCCGCCGGACCGAACCCAAACTTTTTCGCCGGGTCGCGCTTTGGGTCTCGCCTGCCGAATGGCTCTACCGTCAGTTTGCCGAAGGCGTCAAATGCAGCTATTCGATGGCGAGTGGCACCGGCTTGCTCGCCTACCGCGCCAAGAAGTGGGATGCCGCTATGCTCAAGCTGGCTGGCTTACGAGCCAATCAACTACCTCCGCTGGGCGACGAGCCCGGGGCTCTGCTCCCCACTCTAGCCAAGAAATATCCCGAGCTCGTCAACGCCGCCTGGGTCCCTGGTATTGGTGACGGCGCTGCCAGCAACCTAGGCTCTGGCGCGACGAAGCCGGGTGTCGCGGCCATCAACGTCGGCACCAGCGCCGCCATCCGCGTGCTGGTCGACACCAGTAAACACCCCCAGCAGAACGCCGCGTTCGGTCTCTTTGCTTACCGCCTCAGCGAACACCAAGGGCTGATGGGCGGAGCCGTGAGCAACGCCGGCAATCTCCGCCAATGGTGCTTGCGAGAACTCCGCCTCGACGACCACCCCGCCAAGATTGAGAAGGCCCTGAGCAACCGCCCGCTACCCGAACATGGTCTCCGCGTCCTGCCCTTCTGGGTGAGCGAACGTGCCCCCACCTGGAACGAGCACCTCCGTGGCGCCATCTTGGGCCTGACCAGCGCCAGTACGGCGTTAGACATCCTGCAAGCCACCACGGAAGCGGTTTACCTACGTCTGGCCTCCATCGCCCGGCTGCTGGAAAAAAGCCAAGGGCGGAAGCTCCGCTACCTCGTTTCCGGCGGCATCCAAAAATCACCGGCCTCGCTGCAGCGCCTCGCCGACATCCTGGGCGCACCGGTCGAAGCCGCTTCGGAAGCCGAAGCCAGCGTCCGCGGCGGCGCCCTCTTTGCTCTGCAAGCGGTCAGCTTGAAGCCTCAGCCACTTGCTAAGGGTAAGGTCTTCCGCCCCCGCGCCCAAGCGGCCAAGGCTTATCGCGCCGCTCTGCTGGAACAAGAGAAGCTGGAACGGGAACTCCATCGAATCAGCTTGGGTTAAGCC
>CAWUJC010000651.1:0-2066 GCA_963922355.1 uncultured bacterium
GAACGTCCGGCTAAGTTTGAGGAGATGCGCCGTGAATCTAAGCTCGACGGCTGGCATCCGACCGGCGCTCTGTACTCCTGTTTTCGGGAAGACTTTAACGACATGATGCGGAAGACGTTTGACGTGTGCCCGGGCTTTGTCAGCAAGATGTATGATCTCTACGCACCGCCGCGGATTGATTTCGTGGGTAAGCAGGAGAGTCTAACGGATGATCTGGTGCGGGTCCTGCACCAACTCAATCTTAATTTTGACGAGACCAGACTCCGCGAAAGAGAAAGTCGAAACGTATCGGAGAAGCGTCAAATTGCGTGGGATCCTGAGGTGTTGGCGTTAACGGAGCGCCTGGAATATGCCGCGCTTTATCGCTTTGGCTATCCCCCGCAGACCTCGGGAGCCCTCCCGAAGGCGTAATTATGCTAGCTTCCGTCTTCCGCAGTGGCTACAACGGCATGCTGTGATTTCCTCCCCTGCCAGCGGGAAGGGTGGCGCGTCGGATGCCGCCACCGCCATTCCCACCCGAAATTTTTGCATCATTGCGCACGTCGACCACGGGAAGACGACGCTCTCGGATCGCTTGCTGCAGTCGACTAAGACGGTCTCCGACCGCGAGATGCAGGATCAGCTCCTGGACTCGATGGACCTGGAGCGCGAGCGCGGCATCACCATCAAGGCGCACCCCGTCACGATGATGTACGAGGCCAACAACGGCTCGACCTACCGCCTCAATCTGCTGGATACCCCCGGCCACGTGGATTTCTCCTACGAAGTCTCCCGCAGCTTGGCAGCGTGTGACGGCGCGATTCTGATCATCGACGCTGCCCAGGGGGTCGAAGCCCAGACCGTGGCCAACGTGCATCTGGCCAACCGCCAGAACCTTACACTCATCCCGGTGATCAATAAGATCGACCTGCCCAGTGCCAACCCGGAACTCTGCTGCCAGCAGCTCGAGGACATCCTGGCGATCCCGGCAGAAGAAGCCATTCTGGCCAGCGCCAAGAACGGAATTGGGATTGAAGAAATTCTGGAAGCCGTGGTCGAGCGCATCCCGGCGCCGCAAGAGTTCTCCGATAACCGCCTGCGTAGCTTGGTCTTCGATTCGCTCTTTGACACGTACCGCGGCGTGGTGACTTACGTGCGGAATTTTTCCGGTGAACTCAAGGCCGGCACTTCGGTCAAAATGATGGCGGCCGGGAACCGCTACGAAGTGAAAGAGGTCGGCATCTTTACCCCCAAGCAGACCAAGGTCGAGAGCCTTGGGCCGGGCGATGTGGGCTACATGATCGCCAACATCAAGAGCACGACCGACGTGAAGATTGGCGATACCATCACCACCTCGCAGGACGGCTCGGAGGAACCGCTGCCCGGCTTTAAGGAAGTGACGCCGATGGTCTTTAGCGGGATTTACCCGATTGATACCTCCGAGTTCGAGCAACTCAAGGCCGCGATCGGCAAGCTCCAGCTCAACGACGCCGCTCTTACCTTTACGCAGGAAAGTTCGGTCGCCCTGGGCTTCGGCTTTCGCTGCGGCTTTCTCGGGCTCTTGCACATGGAGATCATCCAGGAGCGCCTGCGCCGCGAGTTCAACATGGACATCATCGCCAGCTACCCGAGCGTGGTCTACGAAGTGCACAAGACCAACGGCGAGGTGCTGAAGATCGATAACCCGGTGCAAATGCCGGACCCCTCCACCATCGACCACATCAAGGAGCCGATGGTCAAAGCCTTCATCATGGTGCCGAACGACAACATTGGTGATGTGATGAATCTAGTGATGGAAAAGCGCGGTTCCTGCGACCACACCGAAAGCGTGGATGGCTCGCGCGTCATGCTTCAGTGCAGCCTTCCGCTGGCGGAAATCCTGGTCGATTTTAACGACCGGATGAAATCGATCACCCGCGGCTACGGCTCGATGGATTACGAGAACGCTCCCTACCAGAAAGCGAATTTGGTGAAGATGGACATGCTGGTCAACAGCGAGCCGGTGGATGCCTTCTCCTGCATCGTGGAGCGCAGCAAGGCCCAAGGGCGCGGTCGCGCGTTGGCGGCCAAGCTCAAGGAAGTGATTC
>CAWUJC010000652.1:0-2064 GCA_963922355.1 uncultured bacterium
GATGCGCTGACGTTGGCCGCCGGAGAGCCGGACGCCACGTTCGCCCACCTCCGTGTGATAGCCCTGCGGAAGTTGGGTGATGAACTCGTGGGCCTGGGCGCGTTTGGCCGCCTCGATGATCTCTGCCTCGGTTGCGTTGGCTCGACCGTAAGCGATGTTATCCTCCACCGTCCCGCTAAGGAGGACGGTGTCTTGCAGCACAAAGCTGCTCGCGGCACGAACGCTGGCTTTGGTTGCCGATCTGACGTCGTCGCCGTCGATCAACACACGGCCTTTTTCCGGATCAAAGAAGCGCGGGATGAGCGAGAGCACCGTCGTCTTCCCGCAGCCGGTGCCGCCGACCACCGCGATGGTTTCGCCCGGTTTCGCTTCGAGTGAAATATCGTGCAGGATGGTTTGCCCCTCCTCGTAACCGAAGGTCACGTTTTCCAGCCGAACTTCACCTCGCCCGTGCTTGAGCGCTTTAGCATCTTTGGCTTCCGGGACGGCGTCCTCAATGTCGAGGATTTCAAAGACGCGCTTCATCTCGGCCGTGGCACCTTCCAGTGCCCAAGCCGTGTAGCTGAGTTGCTCCAGCGGTTGGTAGAGCATAGCGAGGTAGCTGAGAAAGACGAAAAGTTCGCCGACCTGGAGCTGCCCGGCCAACACCGCTTCCGCTCCGGCGTAGAGCATCACGGCCAGCCCCGCTCCCATGATCACCCCAACGGCCAGTGTGCTTTGCGCGTTTGTCGTCAGCAATTTGCGGTTGGCCAAATAGCTTTCCTGCGCTTCTTTGCGAAACTGGGCAGTCTCGTGGTCTTCGCGGCCAAAGGCATGGACGACGCGGATCGAGCTAAGACTTTCCGTGGCGCGGGAAAGGACCTCGCTTTCCTCTTGTTGGTAGATGGTGGTTTGCTCGCGGACTCGGTTGGCGAAGAGATAGATGGTGCACCACAGCACCGGGATGATCGCCAGTGCCAACAGTGCCAGCTTGGGATTCATCTGCCACATGATGGCAAAGGTCAAAGCCAGCGTGGCGAGGGAAGTCAGCACATTGGCGAAGCCGCGATGGAAAAAGGTCTGGATGGCTTGGGCGTCGTAGGCCACGCGGTAGGTCGAGTCGCCGCTCCGGTGCTGGTGGTGGTAGACCAGCGGGAGGCGCTGCAAGTAGTGGAAGAGCTGGGTGCGCAGGCGGAGCAATGCCTTCAGCCCAACGCGGATGACCAGGTACTCCTGCAACAGCGTGGTCAACCCGGCCAGGGCGTAGATGATCAGCACCGCCACCGCGGCTAGGATGACCGCCTGCGGGACCTCGGGAACAAAGTCAGCCACGCCCAGGTTGACTTCCAATTTGGAGGCGGCGGTCTGGGGAAGGACCTCATCAATCACCCAGGCGGCCGGCCAGGGCTTAAGCAAATTCAGCCCCACCGTCAGGGCCATAAAGAAAAGCGCCACGGCAATCCGCCCTCGATAAGGCAGGTAGTAGCGGATGATGCGCCAGCGCAGGTCCATGGGGCATCCTAAGGGGAAGTCTGGCACATACAAAAAAAAATTCACGGCCTCCCCTGGGGAAGGCAAGCCGTTGGGCAGAGCTTAGTTGCAACGAAGGCGATAATGGTTATGGTAATTTTCATGCCGATGGACTGTCGCAGCCACGGGGGATCGCGCAACGAGCCGGCCGCCCAGTCCTCACTAGCTAACCACTTCCAGCCCGGGTCCGGGTTCTCGTTGCGAGGTTATTTTTATGGATCAGGAACTCTTCCTTCGTCTTGCCAGCCACCGTGCCGAACCCTGCCTCACGCTCACCATGCCTACGGTCATGGCCGGGCGAGAAACGCGGCAAAATGCGATTCGCTTCAAGAATTTGCTCCACGCCGCCCGGGAGAAGCTGGCGGCCAGTGGCCTTTCGGCGAGTGAGACGGATAAGTTCCTGGCTGGCATCGAGCCACTGGAAGCCGACACCCGCTTCTGGCAGTATCAGGAGCCGGGCTTTGCCATCCTCCTCGGCGGCGGCGAGCATCATCAGATCAAAACACCCTTTGAGTTGGAAGAAACCACCGTGGTGTCGGACGCCTTCCACGTCAT
>CAWUJC010000653.1:0-2062 GCA_963922355.1 uncultured bacterium
TGGAAGTCGCCGTGTTCGGGGCGCGGGCAGGGGCGGACGAGATTCCCCGCCGGGGTGGCATCGCCAAGGACGGCGGTAACGGCGGAACGGACCAGGACTTCGAGCTCTTGTTGCGGCGTGGGCATGGGAGGGTCAGATATAGACCACCCGTCGGTGAAATCAAGCCGCCCGCGAGATCACCCGGCGTGGCCCGATCGTTTTGCTTCGCCGGTGGAAGGGGAAGTGTCCCCGCCGGTAGGGCCAGTCGAGAAGGACGTTGTTCGCAGGCGAATCGTCGTCCCACAGGTCCAAAGCCGACGCCGCCACAGCTTCGGCCGTCACTTTCTCCATGCAGGCGAAGTCGAGCGGGCAGTCGCGTAAAAAACAGGGGCTGCACGGGACGTGGTAGCGGTGGATGGCGTTGCGGTCTGCGGGACCAATTGGCCCAGTAAGCTTGTCTTCGGTCGAGCCAAAGATGGCCACCACCCGCGTGCCGAGGGCGGAAGCTAGGTGCATGGCACCGCTGTCGTTACTCAGGACGACGCGTGCCCCGGCGAGCAGACGCATGAGCTGCTCCAAGCTCGTTTTTCCTGCCAGATTGACCGCATCAGGAACCGCGTTTTCCACTTCTTGAGCTATCTCGATGTCCACCTTGGCGCCGACAATGAGGACCTGGGCCTGACGTTTCTTCTGCAGGTCGCGCGCGACCTCAGCGTAGCGTGCTGCCGGCCAGCGCTTGGCGGGGCCGTATTCTGCACCGGGGCAGAGCACCAGATAAGGTTGCTCGGGCAGATCGATGGGGTCAAAAGTCGCAGGGATAAGCATCTCCGGACAACTAGCGTCCGCCTCCGCGCCTAAGGCAGAAATCAGATCGAGGTAAAAGTGCTTCTGGTGTTGGCGGTGCGGATCGTAAGGCGCGGGCTCGATCAGATGCGTAATCAACCAGCGGCGCTTGTGGCCGGGATAGGCCACCGTATTCGGGATGCCAGCCGCGAGCGCCTCGCCTGCCACCCGGAGGGAATTAGGCAGGAGAATGGCTGTTTTGTAGTCGCCTTCTTTGTACATCTCCGCAACGGCGGGAATGTTCTTCGGTTTTTCCAGCTCCACGATTTCGTCGACAAATGGGCAGGCGTCCCAGAGGGCAGCTAATTTTTCGGGAGCCGCCACCGCCAAATGGGTTTCTGGAGGTAGGAAGCGGCGCAGGTTGCGGATCGCGGGCAGGGCCATGACGGCATCGCCCAGCCAGTTGGGGCTGCGGACGACAACGGGGCCAGGGAGTGAGATGGTGCCTGCTTGTGCCATGCGGGATAGATTTCTACTTAACGTACCAAACGGGTGGAATCCGAAGACATGCACGCTTTTTGCTCGCTTGTCACGCGGGATGGCTACCTGCGGGTGTGGCTAAGCTTCGGCTTTCCATTTTCGCGGGCCGTGGCAAGGTGGGGGGATGGACGTCATCAACCGAGAGGAGACCAAGCCGTTTACGACGGCCGACGGATCAGAAATTCGCGAGCTGCTTGCTTATCGTAACTCTGGCATCAAGAACCAGAGCCTAGCCGAAGCGACGCTGCCCGTTGGGCAAGCGACTCAGGAGCACTATCACCCTAAGTCCGAGGAGATTTACTACATCCTCACCGGCCAAGGGAAAATGCGGATTGAAGCCGAAGAGCGCGGCATTAGCGTGGGCGATGCGATTGCCATCCCTCCCGGCTTGAAGCATAAGATTTGGAATACGGGCGATGTCCCGTTGGTTTTCCTGTGCTGCTGCGCCCCGTGCTACGAGCACAGCGACACCATCATGACCGAATAGCCCCATGTCCCGCGCACGTTACCAGTCAGGCCAAACGATTGAGACCAAGCCCGAGTCAACCCAGTATTTTGACTGGGCTTCGGAAGGGCAGGGCGAGGGTTTCGCGTTGGAAAACGGCAAGCAGTTGCCGGAATTTACCCTGGCCTATCAGACCTACGGTACGCTCAACGAGAAGGGCGACAATGCGATCCTGCTTTGCCACGCGCTCAGCGGCGATGCTCATGTGGCCGGGGTGCACGTCGAGGACGGGCGCACCGGATGGTGGGATAGCTT
>CAWUJC010000654.1:0-2061 GCA_963922355.1 uncultured bacterium
GGAGACGGCGGCCGCGGCTTCGAGTCCGGCTCCAGCGATGACGGGCGCGTTGGTGATCGACGATGAGCGCAAGCGCATCAGCTACCACGGTGAGGCGCTGGAGCTTTCGCGGGTGGAGTACGGCTTGCTCGCCCAACTGGCCAGCCGACCGGGACGGGTGTACTCCCGCAATGAACTGATGGAGCGCGTCTGGCCCGAGCCGGACGCCAGTCTGGACCGGACGGTGGACACCCACATCAAGACGCTGCGAGCCAAGCTCCGCGCCGTCCATGCGGGCGAGGACCCCATCGTCACCCACCGGGGGCTGGGCTACGCGCTGCGGGAGGATTTGTGAGCCTACGCTTCACCGTTACGATTTCCTACCTCTTCATTGTCGGGGTCGGGTTTTATTTGCTGATTAACGCCATCCTCGACGAGTTGGAGCCGCGCTATCGGGAGTCGGTCGAAGAGTCCTTGGTGGATACCGCCACCATGTTGGCTGGCATCCTGGGCGCGGAGATGCAGTCGTCTCGGGATTACCCGGCTTTCCAGATGGAGAAGGCCTTTCGCGATGTGTACCGCCGTAACCTGGAAGCCGTCATCTACGACATCCGCAAAGACAAAGTAGATGCCTGGGTTTACGTGACGGATCAGCTCGGCATTGTGCGTTTCCACTCCCGCCAGCCGGACCTCGTGGGAGCCGACTTCTCGCTTTGGAATGACGTGCATAAAACCTTGCGGGGGGAGTACGGAGCCCGCAGCACTCCCGATGGGGGAGACGAAGACGGCTCGTCGGTGCTCCACGTCGCGGCCCCCATTTTGGTTGACGGCGAAATCGTGGGCTCGGTGACCGTGGCCAAACCGACGGAAAACATCAACGCCTTCATGTCGCGTGCTCGCTATCGACTGCTGGTGGGCGGAGGCATCCTGGCTCTGGCGGTGATGGTGGCCGGTGTCGCCGTTACCTATTGGCTGACGTTACCGATTGATCGGTTGACGCGCTACGCCCGGCAAATCCGTGATCACGAGCGGACCAGCCCGCCGCCGCTGGGAGGGGCCAGCGAGATTAAAGAACTCGGGGCGGCCTTCGAAGAAATGCGCGAAGCGCTGGAAGGCAAAACCTACGTGGAGAATTACGTCCAGGGCCTGACCCATGAGATCAAGAGCCCTCTCGCCGCGATTCAAGGCGCCTCTGAGTTATTGGAGGAAGAGGAGATTCCGCCTGAACGCCGCCAGCGCTTCATGGCTAACATTCGGCGAGAGGTCCAGCGGCTGACAGATTTGGTCAATCGCCTGTTGGGGTTGACCGCCTTGGAAGCGCGTAAGGAGTTGGCCAAGCCGGAGTCCATCCAACTCCTCGATTTGGTGGAAGAAGCGCTGGCCAATCAACGTCCCGTGGCCGAAGCGAAAGGTGTGGACTTGAAGGTCTACGCCGAGAAGGTGCCACCCATCCGGGGCGAAAAATTTCTCCTCCTCCAGGCGCTGGACAACCTCTTGCAGAACGCGCTTGATTTCACTCCCGCGGGTGGCGAGATCAACGTCGCGCTGAACCGGCTGGGCGGCATGGTCGACCTCCGGGTACAGGACTCTGGCCCCGGCGTACCAGACTACGCCTTGGATCGCGTGTTTGAGCGCTTCTACTCGCTGGCGCGACCGGATTCCGGTAACAAAAGCACCGGCTTGGGGCTCGCCTATGTGCGGGAAATCACCGAGTTGCATGGCGGCAAGGCAAAGTTGGAGAACAACCCGGTAGGGGGCGCGGTCGCCATTTTAAGCTTCCCGGTCGAAGCGGCGGTAAGCGCCTCGAAGTAGCTGGAGTTGGGGGCCGAACGCTGCCCAGCAGCGAGTACTTCACCTAAAGTTCACGCACATTTCTCGCGCCACTCATCAGGGCCTCACGTGGGCAGGGCAAGGTAGCTCCATCAAACCTAAACCGGAGCCCTGCCATGACCAAAACCCATCCCATTCGCCACCTCTTGACGCTTGCCGTCGTCCTCGCCCTCACCATTCTTGCCACCTCCCGCTGTTTGGCGGACGAAGCCAAGCTGGACCAAACCGAAGCGCCGTACTTTGAGGTGAAGG
>CAWUJC010000655.1:0-2047 GCA_963922355.1 uncultured bacterium
AATCTGTGGTTGGCAGGTATCCCCGCCCCGGGCATGTTGGCTCAACTCGAGAAGCGCTTGATCGCCGGGGACATGCCCTCTCGCATCGTTCCGACCAAGCAGCGGGTTCGATTTTGGCCTGAGTAATTGAGCATGAGTGATTTGGTCAAACGCTGTCACGCCTGCGAGTCGATCAACCCGGCAGGCGCCTTTCTTTGCCAAAAATGCGGGGCAGACATCTCCCACATCGTCGCCGAACCGGAAGACGCCCTGGCGAAGTCAGATTCACCTAAAACCGATTTAGCCGAGCGTGGCGAGCGCCAGGTCCGCAGTCAAAAAGGCGTCCGCCTTTCCTCAGACACGCAACTTAACGTTCGCATCTGCCCAACTTGCCAAGCGCCCAATCCAGTTGAGGCCCTTTCCTGCCTCACTTGTGGGTACCGTTTCCCGCGCCAAGGGGAAACGGGCACCACCAAAAGCTCGGGGCTCTTCCTTCTGCTCCAAGGCAAAGAGTACCCGCTGAAGGACGGGGATGTCATCGGTCGGCAAGGCACGGTGGCCCAGTCGGTCCTGGCGACCTACCCCACCGTCTCGCGTCGACATTTGGAAGTCGTGCAGGAAAAAGGGGCATGGTTCCTGCGTCCTTTGGAAGGCGTGCCGAATACGACGCAACTGGATGGCAAAGAAATGCCTCGAGGCGAACTAGTTGCCCTCAAAGAACGCCACCGGATACAAGTTTCTACAAAATTAAGCTTCGTCTGCGTCGTACGTTAAATTACCCTCCACCCTTTATGTCGACCGTTCTCATTCCGAAGCCTGACACCACCTTTAGCGTCGAAGCGGCCTGCGTTACCCATCGAGGAGCCGTCCGAAAGAAGAACGAAGATGCCCTTTTTTGTGGCCAAGTCATCCACGGCGAGACAATGGAGCACGCCGAGATGACCGTCGGTCGCATTGGGCCGCCCTGGACCATGGTTGTTGCCGATGGCATTGGCGGCAACCTCGCTGGCGAACGGGCCAGCCACGAAGCCGTCGAGTTTCTCTCCAAGCTCAAGAGCTACTCCGAAGAGGCGCTCTATGATGCACTCATTGCCATCAATGACCGGCTCCAGGACCTGGGCGAGAAGGACGCGAATCTGCACGGCATGGGCACGACGGTAGCCGGCCTAGCCTGCGGGAGCGACGGCATGCTGGTCTACCACTTGGGTGATTCCCGGGTTTATCGTGTCCAGGATGGCTACCTCTCCCAATTGACCAAGGATGACTCCGTGGCGGAAATGTTGCGCGGCCAGGATGATTTTCCGGTGGATGAGCTACCCGCCTCCATTCGCCGCGCCTTGACCCAGTGCTTGGGTGGCAAATTCAACGAAGAGGGCCTGAAGCCCCACTTCCTCCGCCTGCAACTGCGGGAGCCCACGCGCTTCCTGCTCTGCACCGATGGCTTGAGCGAAACGCTCAGCCACGAAAAGATGGAAGAGATCATTTCTTCCCACGATGACATGGTCGAGATCGTCGAAGACTTGGCGAAAGAAACGCTCTGCCGCGGGGCCAAGGACAACATGACCATCGTGCTGGCCGAGATTTCGCCGATTGCGAAGAACCAGTAAGGCGCTCTTCTGCCGGTTGGCCCAAGCTCCTCAATTACTCTTTGCGCAGGATCAGTTTGTTGTCCTGCACTTCCAGCGAATCTAGTTGATTCAGATACGGCAACCAACCCAGCTCATCCAGCCAGCCTGTCCAATCGAAGTACTTTTGTGTCTGCATGAACTGAGGCGGCGCTTCCATCTCCCCGGCCTTCACGCGGGTAACTTCGAGCGTGAACTGCCCGTTCTCCAACTTGGGGATCATGTCGACCTCACCGTTGAAGTACTGCCCTTCCATCCCCTCAATCCAAGTGAGCGGGACGGAGAGGTGGAGATTCACCACCCCATTTTTGATCTCGTAGAAATACCGGCCATCGAGTTGCTGACCATCCAAGGACTGCTGAATGAGGTGGTCGAGATCATCGCCCGTGACTTCCAGGGTGGCAGGCTGGCCAGCCGTCCATTGCCCAAGAGCAGTTTCCCGT
>CAWUJC010000656.1:0-2044 GCA_963922355.1 uncultured bacterium
GAAAGTACTGAAGGGCTTATTGATGAAGCCTTGCTCCTCAGCATGAAGTACGGCAGCACCCTGATGAACACCTCTCGGGGGAGCGTGATTCAGCAAGCCGAACTCGTGCAAGCCTTACGGCAGCGACCTGATCTCACCGCTTTGCTGGATGTCTGCTTCCCGGAGCCGCCGTCGCCGCAAGATCCGCTCTATAGCCTGAACAACTGTTACTTGACGCCTCACCTGTCGGGCGCCATCGGCGCGGAGCGCGAGCATTTGGGTGACGCGATGGTTGAAGATGCCGTGCGTTGGAAGGAAGGCAAGGCGATGTCCTATTGTGTCAGCGTTGACCACCAAGAGACGGCAGCCCCGCGTCTCCAAGTCGGAGCATGATGATGATGAAATCGATAAGTTTTAGGCGTTGGTCCACCTTGCGGGCCTTTACGTTGACTGAGGTGCTGGTGGTTGTCGCCATACTCGCAACGCTCTTAGTGTTGTTCTTTCCCGCTCTCGGCCTCGTGACTCAAAGAGCTGGAACTTCGGAGTCGGCCGCGAACTTGCGGCAGATTGGAGTGGCGATGCATGCTTTTGCCGGTGAACACGCCAGTGCTTTCCCTCCGACCGCCATCCAAACCCAAACCGAGCAGGGGACATGGGAGAATCTTGGTTCCTGGGATGGTTACCTGCTACCTTACCTGGGCGTCGATGCCCCCAGCCAAGCGCACGATGCTTACTTTGGGCAAGTCAGCCGAGTGGCAGAACTCTTTAGTCACCCTCGAGATGAATCGGAGGTCATCACGCCCCTCCGGGTACGCCGGGGCTATGCCATGATTTCTGGCGATGGCTTTGTCGGCAAGGCCACCTGGTCAGGAATGGGGTGGCACCCCTCGGCACGGATAGGTGCGATTCCCAATCCGGCTGGAACGATTCTGGCGGCAGAGTTTCCTGGCCTCGACAATAATGTGATTGGACGAACGGGTAATGCGGGGATGAGGAATGTGACGCGTCAGCAAGAGCACCAGGCTGAACTTAATCCCGGCGGCAAATTTAACTACTTGTTCTGCGATGGGCATGTTGAACTGTTGCATCCGGACGAAACCATTGGCAGCGGTAGCTACGACAAGCCCGAAGGGATGTGGACGCTGGACCCGAACGATTAGCCTGTAGATGAGGCTAGGGCAGGCGAGTTAGGACAGGACTAGATGCAGACGGTTGATTATCTCGCCATTGCTTTTTACAGCGCCTTCATGATCCTGACGGGGATTGTTTTCGCTCGGAAAAACAAGAACAGCAGCGACTTCTTTCGCGCGGGTGGTTCGTTGACTTGGTGGCTCGTTGGCGCCTCGGCTTTCGTGACGCTTTTCTCGGCCTGGACCTTTGTCGGTTGCGCCGGGCGGGTCTTCCGTTCCGGTACTTCCACGGCACTGGTATTTATCTTTAATGTGGTGGCCTTGGTGGTGACGTATTTTCTCGCGCCCCGTTTTCGGCGCCTGCGGGTCATTTCCTGGGTCGAGGCGGTGCGGCTGCGTTTTGGCCGAGTCAGCGAGCAATTCTTTACGTATGCCTCGAGCTTGATCGGCATTCTGTTTTGTGGAACCGGTCTGTATACCATTTCGGTCTTTCTCTCGCCGGTTTTCAATATTCCCACCACGCCGCTCATCATCGGCGTTGCCGTTCTCCTCCCTGTGATGAGTACCTTTGGTGGTGCCTTGGCTGTGATTGCCTCAGACTTTATCCAAAGCCTTTTCATTGCTGCGGTTGCCGTGGTTGTGGCGGTTCTGGTACTTGGCTTGCCGTCGATTGGAGGCGTCAATGGCATGCTGGAGAAGGCTCCAGATCACGTGTTTGATTGGACGGTGGCCATGCGGCCAGAAGTGCTGGGCCTCTGGGCGTTGGCACTGTTGATTAACCAAATCGTCAGCGCGAATAGCATGTACTTGGGGGCGGCACGTTACCTGGCAGTGCGGGACGAACGACACGCCCGCTTGGCCGTTCTTTTTCCGATGGCGGGCATGGTGCTCCTTCCCTTTATCGCGTTTATCCCTCCCATTGCGTCGACTATTTT
>CAWUJC010000657.1:0-2043 GCA_963922355.1 uncultured bacterium
CCGTCCCATCAAAGCGGGAGAGGCCATGGCCATCACTGGCGAAGTGCGAGGGCACCCAGTCGAGAATGACGCCGATGCCGTGCTGATGCAGGTAATCCACCAGATACATGAAGTCCTGCGGCGTGCCGAAGCGGCTGGTCGGCGCAAAATAACCGGTGATCTGGTAGCCCCAAGAGCCATAGAAGGGGTGCTCCATCACGGGGAGGAATTCGACGTGGGTGTAGCCGAGGTCCTTGACGTATTCGGCCAGCTCCGGGGCCATGTCGCGGTAGGAGAGGCTTTCGGTACTGCCGTCTTCGTTGATCTTGTGGCGCCAGGAACCGAGATGCACTTCGTAGACGGACCAGGGGGCGTTGAGCGCGTTCTTCTCTTGGCGCGAGGCCATCCAGTCGCGATCGCCCCACTCGTAGTTGAGGTCGGCGATAACCGAGGCGGACTTCGGCGGGACTTCGGCCTGGAAGGCGAAGGGGTCGGCTTTCTCCAGCACCTGACCGTAGAGGTTGGAATGGATGCGGTACTTGTAGCAGGTACCGGCAGTGAGGCCAGGGATGAACCCTTCCCACAGGCCGGAACCATCCCAGCGGGCGCCGAGCTGGTGCTGATGACCGTCCCAGCCGTTGAAGTCACCAACCACCTCGACCCGGTTGGCGTTGGGAGCCCAGACACAGAAGTAGACGCCTTGGTTCTTTCCGTCGTTGACCACTTGGGCGCCGCATTTTTCATACAGGCGGAAGTGGTTCCCTTCGCAGAAGAGGTGGGTGTCAATTTCGCCGAAGAGGCTGACGTCGAAGGTCATCTCGGCGGGGGCATTGGTGGCAGGTGGAGTCATGATGAGCTGAGGGAGAACGTGTGCTTAAGCAAGTTGAGCAGGTTCCGCCATGAGGCGCAAGATGCCTCGTAAGGGGATTTTTACCCAGTCGGGACGGTGGTTGAGCTCGTAGCCGATTTCGTAGATGGCTTTGCCTAGGGTAAACGAGCGCAGGAGGAGGGCGCGGTCCTCCGCTTGGCGGGGCAGGAACGGGGCGTCGCCCAAGGTTTCCTCGTAGCTAGTCATGAATTGCTGCGCGCTGTAAGCATACCATAGGTCGGCGAAGCCCGCCAAAAAGGCGCTGTCCTCGGTCCGGATGGAGCGGCTTTGCAGCAGGGCGTGGTAGGCGGCGTAATGGTAGCTGCGGAGCATGCCGGCCACGTCGCGCAGGGGATTGCGCTTCAGTCGACGTTCGCCCAGACGGCGGGCGGGTTCGCCCTCAAAGTCGATGATGATGAAGTCGCGTCCGGTGAAGAGGACTTGGCCGAGGTGGTAGTCGCCGTGGATGCGGATGCGCTGGGCGTCGAGCTTGCGGCGATTGAGCCCGCGATAGACTTTGTTGATCTCGCCTTCCAGGCCCAAGACTTGCTCGGCCAGTTCCCGCACGTCCTCCTCTAACTTGGGCAGACGCTTGCGCAAGAGACGAAAGTTACGGGTGAGTTGCTCACGTAGAGCGTGGTGGACCGAACGCTGGTAAAGCAGGGTGTAAGGCTCAGCCGTGAAGTCTGGGTTGCTGCCGTCAAAGGCCAGGGCGAGATGCATCTCCGCGGTCCGTTGGGCCAACAGCCGTGAGTTGGCCGAGACGGAGCCCTCCAGCAAGGCACCGAGTTCGGGCGGGAGGCTCTCCAGCGCTTCCGGGCTGGTATCGGTCACCGGCTCAAGCTGCGAACGCTGGGCTAGGACGCGATCGAAGTAGCGATGCAGCGCACCAAGTGCCACGGTCCAGGCGTCGCCCTCGTTGGCGGTGTAGCTCTGGAGAAAGCCGAGGGCGATCGGCTTGGCTTTGGGGTCCTTGGTGCGGTATTCGATCGCTCCGCTGAAGGCTGGCGCGTTGGTGAAGCCGGCCACTTCGGTGAGGTGGCGAATGATTTCGATGTCCGGGTTGGTGCCTTCTTGCAAACGGCGGTAGAGCTTGAGGAAGTAGCGGCTCTCGTAGATGACCGAGCTGTTGCTTTGCTCCGTGCGGAGGAGTTGGGAGTGCTCCGGCAGGGCGGCGGCGCGGTTCTCGCGTTCCA
>CAWUJC010000658.1:0-2024 GCA_963922355.1 uncultured bacterium
TTGCCCCGCATTAATGGAAACGGTGGATACCCGGGTGCCGCTAGAGACTTTGCAGAAGGTGGGGTACGCCATTAGCCGCGAGCCGGAATCCATCAAGGTAAATCCGAAGATCAAGCGTCTGCTCGCCCTGCGTCGCGACATGGTGGAAGGCAAGTCGAAGATCGACTGGGCCTTCGCCGAACATCTTGCCTTTGGGACGTTGCTCGAACAGGGGATTCCGGTCCGCTTGTCTGGCCAAGACAGCCGTCGCGGCACCTTCAGTCAGCGCCATTCCTCTTTCTACGATGTGGCCACGCGTGAGCGTTACATCCCGCTCAAGCATGTTTCGGAAGACCAGGCCGCGTATTGTGTCTATAACTCGCCGCTTTCCGAATACGCGGTGATGGGCTTCGACTACGGTTACGACCTGGATTACCCCAACGCGCTGATCATCTGGGAAGCGCAGTTTGGCGATTTCGTCAACGGCGCCCAGATCCTCATCGACCAGTATCTGATGAGCGGTGAAACCAAATGGGGCGTCACCAGCAGCCTGGTTCTTCTCCTCCCACACGGGATGGAAGGGCAGGGTCCGGAACACTCCAGCGGTCGGATGGAACGCTTCCTCCAAGGTTGTGCGGAAGACAACGTGGTGGTAGCGAATTGCACCATGCCGGCCAACTACTTCCACCTGATGCGGCGGCAGAAGCTGCGCGCGGTGCGCAAGCCGTTGATTGTCTTTACCCCCAAGATGCATCTGCGGACGCCGCTTTCGGAGCTGAGTGACTTTACTGACCAGAACTTTGAAGAAATCTTGCCGGATCCAAAGAAGCCTGAAGATGCTCGCCGGATCGTTTTCTGCACTGGCAAAGTCTGGTTTGACCTGGATAAGTATCGCGACGAACAGGGCATCACCGACACAGCAATCATCCGCCTGGAGCAGATTTATCCGCTCCACCGCGAGAAGCTTAAGGACATCCTGGCCAAGCACGCCGCCCGCGACTACGTCTGGTGCCAGGAAGAAAACGTCAACATGGGAGCCTGGATGCACATTCGCCGCAAGCTGCGCGAAATCACCGGCCACGATGTGAAATATTCCGGCCGCGACGCCTCGGCCAGCCCGGCTACGGGTGCCCGCGCTATCCACTTGCTGGAGCAGCAGGACTTGGTCGCCAAGGCCTTTACGGTTTAATCGAAGTTAAGGAGAAGAGGAGAGAGAGCCCGCTATGTTTGAAGTCAAATTTCCGTCCGTCGGTGAATCCATCACGACCGGAGTCTTGGGCCTGTGGTCCAAGCAAGCCGGTGAATACGTCCACGCCGGTGATTCCATTGGGGAAATCGAAACCGACAAAGTCACGTCCGAAGTCTTTGCCGAAGTCTCAGGTGCGTTCACGCCCTCCGTGGCGGAAGGCGATGAGATCGAGGTCGGGCAAGTGATCGGTACCATCGATGAGTCGGCCGAAGCTCCGGCTGCCTCCGAGAAACCAGCTGCGGAACCTGTTCCTGAAACCAAAGCTCCGGCCCCGGCAAGTAAGGGTGGCGCGGGCATCACCCACGATGATCGACAGGGAAAAGAAGCTGCCCCGGCACCAGCGGCCACTTCTGCTGGCCCACAAGTGGACAAGGTAGCGACGATGTCGCCAGCTGTTCGCACTTTGGTCGAAGAACACGGTCTGGATCCGGCTGCCATCACGGCCTCTGGTAAAGGCGGGCGCTTGCTCAAGAGTGACGTGCTCACCGCAGTGGCGGAGGGGAAGAAACTGAACGTGGCGGTGGCTTCAGGTGGCGTTTCGAACGGTGCGCCGGTCCCGGCTGGTACCACCGGTGAGCGTACGACGCGTAAGAAAATGACGCCGTTGCGTAAGCGCATCGCTCAGCGCCTGGTTAGCGCCCAACAGGAAGCGGCCTTGCTCACCACGTTCAATGAGGTGGACATGAGCTCGGTCATGCGCCTGCGCAAACAGTTCCAGGACCGCTTTGTGGCCAAGCACGAGATCAAGCTTGGCTTCATGTCCTTCTTTGTGAAGGCAGTGATTTACGCCCTTAAG
>CAWUJC010000659.1:0-2023 GCA_963922355.1 uncultured bacterium
CGTCGCTTCCGTGTAGCGGGCGGGCGGGCGCGTGGCCAGGTCGTGGATTTCCAGCTCCTTCACCGCCGCGGTTTCGCCCTCGGCCACTGGGCAGAGCGTGTCGTCGTCGCCGGAAGTGCCCTTGCCGTAGACGGCCATCCAGCCCGGCTCCTTCAGCACTTTGCCGTCGGTCTTGAAGGTGTGCACGTCCGCGCCGGAGGTGACCTTGCTCAGGCGGGTGGTAATTTCAAACTTGGCCGCCGGGTAGAAGATGGCGATGAAGCGGCGGGTGACGAGGTCGTAAATTTTCTCTTCGGCTTCATCCAGCTTCTTGGGCACCTGTTGGGTAGGGATGATGGCGTGGTGGTCGCTCACCTTCGCGTTATTGAAGATGCGCTTGTTCGGCTGCACCCAGTCGTTCTCCAAGACCTTGGAGGCATGGCTGCCCAAGTTGGTGCTGCCGAGGTTGCCCAGCACCTGCTTGACCGTGCCCATGTAGTCCTGCGGTAGAGCGCGGGAGTCGGTTCGCGGATAGGTGAGGACTTTGTGCTTTTCGTAAAGGGCTTGCGCGATCTGCAACGTGCGCCTGGCGGGAAAGCCGAAGCGCCCGTTGGCTTCGCGCTGTAGCGTGGTTAAATCGTAAAGCAGCGGGGCGGCTTGGCTGGACGGCTTCTTCTCCTGCGTCACTTCGGCGGTCTGGCCTTCGCAAGCCGCCACGATGGCTTCGGCCTTAGCCTTGTCCCAGATGCGTTCGGGGCGCAGATCAGCGTCCTGCTCTTTGGCTTTGGCATCAAAGTTCGTGTCGAGCCAGCGGCCATCGTAGCTGCCAGCGCTAACGCCAAAAGTGCCGTGGACTTCCCAGTAGTCGCGCGGGACGTGCTGCTTAATTTCGTCGTCGCGCTTCACCACCATCGCCAGGGTGGGCGTCTGTACGCGGCCCACCGTGGTTTTCTGGAAACCACCGCCTTTGGAATTAAAAGCAGTCAAGGCGCGGGTGCCGTTGATGCCGACCAGCCAGTCGCTCTCCGAACGGCAGACCGCGGCGTCGGCCAGCGGTTCAAATTCGGCGCCCTCGCCTAGTTGTTCGAAGCCGGAGCGGATTGCGTCTTGCGTCATCGACTGGAGCCAGAGGCGCTGAATCTTTTTGTCCGTGCCACTGAGGCGCACGATGTAGCGGAAGATGAGTTCGCCTTCGCGTCCGGCGTCGCAGGCGTTGATCAACGTGTCGACGTCTTTGCGCTTAATCAATCGGAGCAGCAACTTGAGTCGCGGCTCGGTCTTGGCGATGGGCTTGAGGTCGAATTGATCGGGAATGCAGGGCAGCGCGCCAAAGGTCCACTTGCCCTTCACCTTCTCCAGATGCTCCGGCGGGGTGAGCTCGACCAAGTGGCCGACGGCAGAGGAGAGGACGTAGTCGTCGCTCTCCAGGTACTCGCCGTCGCGACCGGCACTCTTACTGGTCTGTTGCTTGGAGAAGCCGCCAAGGGCGCGGGCAATGTCGGTCGCCACACTGGGCTTCTCGGCAATAATCAGACTTTTGGCCATGAGAACGGGAACGAGGGGGCTATGCTGTTTTGACGAAATGTTTGCCCGGCAATTGGCGCACGAGCTTCTTCATCTCAAGGCGCAGCAACGTAGAAGACACTTTCGCGCTTGGCAAACCGGTTTTTTGGATGACTTCGTCGAGCGGTGTTTCTTCGGAGCCGATCGCTTCGAAGACAAGTTTTTCCGCTTCAGTAAGATCGGTGGGCAGAGAGCGGGGTGCAACCACCTCGCTTTTCGGGATCAAAAATTCCAGTTCGGAGAGGATGTCGTCCACGCCTTCGCAGAGTGCGGCGCCTTCTTTGATCAGCTCGTGGCAGCCTTTGCACTGGGGGTTGTCGATGCGTCCGGGCACGGCAAAAACCGAGCGGCCTTGCTCCAGCGCCTGCCGCGCGGTGATGAGCGCGCCGCTGCCGGAACCGGCTTCGGTCACCAGCACACCAAAGCTCAAACCGGAGACGATGCGGTTGCGCATCGGGAAGGTCCGCTTATCTGGCCGGGT
>CAWUJC010000660.1:0-2014 GCA_963922355.1 uncultured bacterium
CCCCGGGGAGCAAGTTGGAAAGCATGGCTGTTACCACAGGCATGATCGGGGGAGGCTTTTACGATCATCACTCTTCCTCCCAGCGGGTTGCCATGCAGACCCCGTTGGCTTGGCTAGAAGATGCCCTGAAGGACCTACCGCCCCCTTTTCAGGATTCTGGCGCCGTGGCGTTTCTGGACGCGGGCTCGTCCGAAGGAGCCAACGCCATTTATGCCTACAATCGCTTGCTGGAGCGGTTCAGGACTCAGTCCTCCGCCCCGGTGCAGCTTTACTTTGATGATCTGCCCAGCAATGACTTTAATCAACTTTTCGCGAACCTCTATCTTGGCGAAGGCCCGGCGTTTCTTGAGAGCAAGATCTACAGCGCCGCCGTCGGGGGTTCGGCCTTTGGGCGGCTCGTGCCGCCCCGCAGTTTACATCTCACCACCACGTTTAACGCACTCGGCTTCCTGGAGAAACGCCCCGCGGCCTCCTTGCCGGGCTACATCTTCCCGGAACAGCCTGGCCCGGCAGCCGCACGCGACGGCGTTCACGTGACTCCCGAAGAGCTTGCTCCCTTTCGTCAACAAGCAGCCGCTGATTTGAAGCATTACTATCTGGCTCGAGCCGAAGAACTCCTCCCCGGCGGCAAGTTGCTGATCCAAATCTTTGGCCGAAATGAGAACTTCTCCACCAGCCATGGCATCTATGACGTCCTGAGCGACGCGATCCTCGACCTCCAAGATGAGGGCCTGCTGCCCTCTGATTTCTATACCCACTTCGTTGCCCCGGTCACCTGCCGCCAAGTGGAAGACCTCGTCGATCCCATCACCCAAGACCCCGAAGTCACCACCCTCTACCGGGTGGAGCAATCTGGCAGTGAGGAGATCACCGTCCCCTTCCAAGCTGCGTGGGAGAAAACGGGCGACACCGCCGCCTGGGCCAACCAGTACATGACTTTCATGCGCGCCTTTACTGAGGGGATGATCAAGCTCCAACTCCCGAACGGAGTCGACCCCACCTCTCTCTGCGACAAACTCTACGGCCAGATCGAAACCCGATTGGCGGCAGAACCGGAACGCTATCCTTTCCACTACATTTCCATCGGCGCCCTGCTCACGCGCACCTAATCATGGCAGCTCCCGTCAACACGGCCGAGGAAAGCAAGAAAGCGCGGGTCTACGAGCGCAATCGCAACGCCTACGGCAAAGCCCTGGCCCAGGGCACCGGCGGCTGGGTGCTCGAGGAAGGCGACATCAAACTCAGCTCGGCTCCCTTCCCCTATCCGTTCAACGGGCTGATGTCTCCGCCTTGGAAAGCTAAAGAGCAGGACACCAAATTTCGCCGCGCATTGGAGCTCTACCAAACCACCGGTCGCGGGATGGTGGTCGCTTTGGGGCCAGCGAGCCAGCCCGATGCCACGTACCGCGACATCCTCCAGCACTACCGCTTCCAGTGCGTCTACCATGTCCCTTACTTTCACTTGGATCTCGCCAACTATCGCGGAAAGGCAAAGCGCATCGCCGGCGTGAAAATCGAGCATCTGGAGAAGACTGACCACGTCACGCAAGAAGCACTGCCTTGGATTGGGCCGCTGACCACCCCGATCCGCAAAGCGAAGTTTCGCTTCTTAGACGAGGAATTGACGCGCCGCAGCCGCCGGACCTGGCAATGGTTGGCCTGGGCCAATGGCAAAGTCGTGGGCGGAGTGCGGCTCTTCCGCCAGCGCGAAACAGGGGGCATCTACGACATGGAAGTGCACGAGGAGTTCCGGCGACGGGGTATCGCCCTTGCCCTGATGCACCATGCCTGCGGATATGCTGCGGAGCTCGGGCTCAAGGCGGTGGGCCTCAGCGCTTCCGGGCAGGCGGTGCCGCTTTATTTAAAAACGGGTTTCACCCCGGCAGGCCAGTGGAGCGACTTCTACCTGGGGGCAGGACGCCTGGCCAAGTTGAAGTTATAAACACACTGCCTCCCTGACCTTTCGCATACGGGCGAACAAATTGCGCTAAGTTCGCTAGCAGCCCCGTGCCGA
>CAWUJC010000661.1:0-2012 GCA_963922355.1 uncultured bacterium
TCATCCGCAGCAGCATGGGGATGGTTTCGCCTTGGTGCTCCGCTGCCAGGACGGGACATTTGGCGCGGGCTTCGCGAAACGGGTCGTTCAGGGAATCGCTTAAGTCAGACATGAGGAGCAGGAAGATGGATTATTCGGCGGGGGCGACTTCGACGACCAGGCCGTCGAGTTCGTCCGTCATTTCAATTTGGCAACTGAGCCGGCTGTTGGGCTTCTGATGCGAATTGAACTCGAGGGTGTCGGTCTCCATGTCATCCGCGGCAGGGACTTTATCCATCCACGCGGGATCGACATAAACGTGGCAGGTCGAGCACGAGCAGACGCCGCCGCAATCCCCGTCAACGCCGTCGATTTGATGCTCTTGAGCTAGTTCCATCAAGTTGCCGGAGGCGTCATCCACCGTTACTAAGTTGCCGTCGAGAAGTTTGAAGGTCACTTTTGCCATAGGCTTCCTTGATTAAGGTTGCTGATGAACTTATCAGAAGAACTGTTCAGGCTTCTAGCGCCTGAGCGCCGAAAACTGGCACTTTCTTGCGTCTAGCCTTTGAGGACGATATCGTGTAGGCGTGAGGGCAATCAGTGAGCACGTGCCTCTTCGGCCGCAGGAGTCTTTTCTGGCCTACCGCTATTGCGGCGAGAACTTCTACACGCCGTATCATTATCATCCCGAGTATGAGATTGTGATGATTGAGGCGGGGCGGGGGACTCGGGTGGTCGGAGATCACACGGGGTCTTTCGGGCCGCTAGACCTCTGCTTCTTTGGAGGTGGATTGCCCCATTTCTTTCACGCGGATGAAGCGCGGCACGGAGCGATCTCTTGGGTGGTGCAATTTCGCTTGGAGATTCTGCGCGGCCTGCTGGAGCTACCCGAAATGGCGGGGCTCAAGCCTCTGCTTTCCGCGAGCCAAGAGGGCCTGAGTTTTTCTCGCGCTAGTGCCGAGCGAGTCGCCCCTTCCTTGCGCCAACTGCCGGAGGCAAAGGGGCAAGAACGTATCATCTTGTTGATGGAGGTGCTCGCTGTTTTGGCCGCAGATGAGGCGGCTCAACCGCTGGCCAGCCCAGGTTATTTACGGGAAGAGGCCGCGGCTTCCAGCCAGCGTTTGGCCAAAGCCTGGAACCTTCTGCTCCACGACTTTGATCGGGACCTCACGCAAGCTGAAGTGGCCAAGGAATTGAAAATGAGTGTCTCCGCCTTCAGCCGCCTTTTCCGGAGGATGACGGGCAACACCTTCAGCGAGACGCTTATCCTGGTTCGCTTGGGAAAGGTCTGCCGCCTGCTGGCCGATCAAGATGTCACGATTGCCGAGGCTTGCTACCAGTCTGGCTTCCGCAACCTTTCGATCTTTAACCGACACTTTAAGCGCCGCTACGGAATGACGCCGCGCGAGTGGCGGCGCCAATGCGAGCCCCAGGCGGATGTCCATTTTTCCCACATGATGGACCCCGTTTTGCTGGAGCGCTGGCAGCAAGGTAACGTGTCGGTACCCGACTTGGTAGCGCCTGTGAGCGGCGTCATGAAGGGGAAGTAGATTGGCGTTAGAAATCTAAAACAATCGCTTATGATCATGGAAGCTTCGGGAGAACTTCATCTATCTTTTTGGTAATCTTCACTCTTTTCCTTTTGGGGCCGTCTTCGGCGGTGAAGTTAGCCCGGCGAAACGGTGGAGCCACAGGCGGACTATGCCGAGCGCTACGCCGAGAAGTTTGCCCGTTGTCGAGAACTCTATCCGGCCCTGAAGCCTTTGCTACGGGCCGGAGTTTAACGGTCGCGGCGGCGAAGCAACAGGAAGGACAGGCCGCCCAAAACCATGGCGGCGCTGGTTGGTTCGGGAATCGCCGTCACGGGGACAACCTCGGCGAAAGATTCCCCGATGCGCAGGTTGTCGAGGACGGTGTCGTCGTCTCCATTCGCGAAGCTAAGTTGAAAACCTGCCACGCCGGAGGAAGTCGCGGTGGTGGTCGTCACCGTCGCTGCCACGGCATCGCCGGTGATGTCGGTCAGGTCCGTTGGG
>CAWUJC010000662.1:0-2012 GCA_963922355.1 uncultured bacterium
CCACACCGCCGCCTTCGCCCAACGCTGGAAAGGCGCTGGCTCGTCGACGGAAGATGCCGTGGGGGTGGAGGCCGTCATGGAATCGGCAACCATACGCGAGCCCACGCCTCGACGCTAGAAGCTATCTGAAAATTAACAAATGGCCGCGCCAAGAGGATTTTTAATTTTTGGCCAGGTGAGACGAAGTCGCCTCTTGGATGAAATCTGTGACTGAGGAGCAACACAGCCAAAAATCTATAAGACATTAGCCCCTTTTGATCTCTACGGGTTGCGGCTCATGTGGCTTGTCGCGGTGGTGCTAGCGCACGGCAACTCTATACCTTGAGCAATAAGCTGCCCTACGCTAATAGCTCCTCAACTCCATGCCACAAACCACATGAACCAGCAATGCGACCGATTGCTAATTTTGAAATAGCTTCTAACATCATCAAGATGAGGCCGTGCTCGTTTCTTTGCTCCCTGAGCCTTGTTGCGCTTGTCATACTTCTTGCCCTACCGGCCTGCACCCCTAGTCCTCCCGACACACACAAGAAGGAACCGCTCAGCCTCCCCGTCGCCGGTGGCGCGCTTCCCCTCCACTTCCTTACTCAAGCCGAGGCCAGTGAGGTTCTTGGTCAACGCGACGACTACTTCAACAAGCTCAATAACTTCAATCGCCAGCTCCGCCTCGGCAGCGACCTAGCCATTACACCCGACGAGTACGCGGCCTTCGCTGCTGGCCAAGCGCTCAACTGGACGCCAGAGGAAAAAGAACGCGTCACTCGTCTCTTCGAAAAGTTCTCACCGAAGTTGAAGGAGTATCAGCTAGAACTCTCTCCCTCCTCCATCAACCTGATCAAAACCACCGGGAAAGAGGAATTCAATGCCGCCTATACCCGGGGCAATTCCATCATCTTACCGCAAGACGTACTGAACGAACCCGATCACGTTCTGGCGCAATTTCTCCTGCATGAACTTTTCCATGTCTACAGCCGCTTCCTTTCGGATGAACAACGCGACCGGCTCTATGCCGTGATCGGTTATCAACCAACCACCTGGTCACCACCACTCCCCTACCCTATCTACGCCGCCACTCCGCCAGAGAAATGGCCCCGCTTTTTCCGACCGCGCGACATCTCCCTCCCCCATCCTTTGGTCGACGAAGCCATCGTCAACCCGGATGCGCTGACCTACCGCCACGTGATTCCCGTCAGCATTGGCATGACCCAACTCTATGGTTTGCCCGTGCTCTTCTCCCGCGAACGTGACCCCGTCGCCGGTGCTGAAATGGGCCTAGAAAACATCATGGGCTTCCGGCTCCTTCTCGTCCGCCCGAATTCCTTCGGCCACTGGCGGATGGACCCCAAGCAACGCCGCCAAGGCTTTGTCCGCCCGCATGAAGTCGACGGTTTTTGGCAAGCCATCGGCCGCAACACGGATTACATCATTCATCCGGAGGAAGTCCTGGCCGACAACTTTGTCCTCCTTATCGCCGGGGTGGAAGACGTCAAATCACCCGACGTTCTAGAGAATCTCGACGCCGCGTTGCGCGCTGATAAGAAAGAGCCATGACCTTGCAGGACCTCATGGCCGAAACGCTGACCTCCGACACCGGAATGGAGGCAACCGTCCCGTGCCAAATCAGCACCGTCCGCGAAGCCACCACCAAAACCGGCAAACCGTTCTTTGAAGTAGAAATCGCCGACGCCACCGCCACGGAGAAATTTAAGGTCTGGCAAGACAGTCCAGCCTTCGCGCAATGCCAGGAGCTGCAGGCCGGCGATTGCGTCACCGCCTCGGGCCGCTTCTATCGCAACAGCTACGGCCTCAACGTGGATGAACTGGACCTCGCCTCGCTCGACCCAGACGCCAAAGAGGAACTCTTTGCCGGACCGCCCGAGCGGCGCGACTTCCTGGCCGCCGAGAACGCCTGGGTCGAAGAATGCGTAGACGGGATGAGCGACCCGCGTCTCCGTCGGCTCTGCCTGACCTTCCTCGAGCAACACGGCGAGCGCTTTCGTCGCGCGGCCGCC
>CAWUJC010000663.1:0-2010 GCA_963922355.1 uncultured bacterium
CTCCAACGCCAGAGGGCCACATCCGCCGCTTGGCTGGGAGAAAGACCGCTTAGAATGCCTCAACCGGAAACAGAGTCAAGCCGCGAAGCGGGAAAATCGCATAAAACTGGCGCTCCACCGTGCGGCCAGCTACATTGCGGCATGTTCCGAGGCGACCGGCTGCTCTGCTTGGCTCTTTTTTGGGCGCTGGCGAGCCTCCCCCTCCTTGCGGCCGACGAGCTCAGCCGCGAGGAACTCGACCTCATTGCCCAGCGCAGCTTCCACCCCACAGAAGTAACCCTGAAAAAGCGTGTTCTCTTTCAGCGATCCTCACCACAGGGCGGCACGACAGAATTTAGCCTGGCCCCAGGTAAGCGGGTCGATGTTGTGATGGCCCACCCAGGCGGACTGACCGTGCAGGCCCTGGGAGTTACCAGTCTCCTCCCTTACGATGACTCCGACTTCCTTGCTATCGTCCGAGATCGACGAGACGCCGCCCACGAGCAACGCCTCAAGGATGCCAACAAGATGCGGGAGAAAATCGCCCAACCGCACGTCCAAGCCACGCTCTTTCAGCTTCGCGCCGGCGGCCCGGGGATGACCCGCTCCCACGTCGAACTCGCCTTGGACGCCTTCCCCTGGTCGTCCGACCGCCTGGCCACCCGCCAAGCAGCCGAGCAATTTCTCGCCTTTGTTGGCCTCTCCGGCATCGTCGTGCAGCAAGACGAAGACAACCTCATTCTCGTCACCAGCCAGAACGCCCAACGCCAAAATCTGGAAGTGCACTGGAACAATTCCCTCCCCCGCAACCAATTCTTTGTCCGCAGCCCTCAGGCGCTCGACCCTCAACTCTCCAAAGGCTTCAGTTACGAGATTCCCCGGGAAAAACCCCTCCTGCTGAGCTTAACCAAGCAGGAGCCAACCGTCGCCAAGGAAATCCAATCCATCATTCCGGAGGACGGCCAGCCGGTCCCCCTTCCCGAGCCGGAGCCAGAAACGACCTCACCAACCGGCGGTAATGCGGAGCTGGCCAACGAACTCCGACGCCTCAAGAACAAGTCTGGCCAAGCCTTACCTCCTCCGTCTCTGCCCAGCAGCGAGTGGGACGACCTACTCGCCCGCTTCAATCTTGGCGAACTGGACTCCGAGGAGACCCGCCAACTCTTCACCCGCTATGAACCGTTTGGCGACGAGGTGAGCCGCGACGAGTTGGACGACCTGATCGAGTGGCTCCAACCAGAAAACAAACACGTCCGCGAGGACGAAGACGGCATCACCGCCACCCTCTACTTTAAGAAGCCCTACGTCTTCATCACGGCGCGGCCCGAACAAAACGCCTACGAGTTCATCGTCTACCCCGCAGGCTTCTGGGAAAGCCAGCCGATGCGCTTCCTCTACCAGCGCAGTTGGTTTAATCTGCCGGAGCCATGATTTTGCGCCGCCCTTGGTTCTGTTGCTTGCTGCTCCTAAGTTTCGCCAGCCTCCCCTTCTCCCTTCCTGCCGAACTCCACCCGGAGAAGAAGCAGGAAATCGAGGCCGCTGTCCTAGCGATGGAGCCCTGGCTTGTCCTGATCAGCAAGGATGAGTTTGCCAAAAGCTGGGAGGAAGCCTCCCCTCTCTTTCAACTACACATGACCCAGCGGCTCTGGGTGCACCAGCTATCCCAGGCCAAATTGCACACCGGGCGCTTCGTGAGTCGGAAGATGGTGAACAGCAAGCTCACCAATCATCTTCCTCTCCCGGACGGGAAACAAGCCCCCGGGAAATTTGTCGTCGCCACCTTCCACGCCGACTACACCATCGCCGGCCCAACCGTTGAGCGGGTCATCTTCCAAGACATCGGCAGCGGGGTTTGGAAAGCAGCCGGGTATACCATCCGTCCACGGAACAGCGCGGACTAAGGGGCGCACGAATTCGAACGCCTGATCTTTAAAACGGAATGTCGTCGTCGTCCGGTGGCGGGGGTTCTTCATTCACGCGACGTGGCTGGCTGCTGCCACCGCCTCCGCCGCCGTAGTTGCCACCACCGCC
>CAWUJC010000664.1:0-2007 GCA_963922355.1 uncultured bacterium
CGGACTGGACCGCCGTCGGCGAAATGCGCATCGGCACCGGCCGCCTCTTTGTCAGCCAGCTGCGCCTCACCGACAAGGCCAGCACCATCCCCGAGGCCAAGCGCCTCTTTGCTGCGTTGGTCGGCGAGCTCGTCAGCGCCCTCCCCATCGCTCCCGCCTTTGCCCAAGCCAAGTTAACCGAAAGCACCGAGGTCGATACCGCCCTGGCGACCGCGCAAACCGGTGGCAACGCTTGGCTCCGTCTGAACGGTGCCTCGCCCGAGCAAGTCTCCACGCTTGGTGATAGGCTGGGCATCTCGCTGACCTCAAACGCCGAAGAAATCTACCACGGCGTCCGGCCCGAGGACTTCCCGGTCCTGGCTGGCATCTCGCACGATGACGTGAGCGGCATTGACTCCATGGCCTATTGCTTTGGCGATAAGTCCTACCCGGTGGCTCCGTTTGCGCTGGAGCACGCCGAAGGTCTGGAGGCGCTGCTGACCACGTCGAACAAGAGCATGATGACGGAGAATTACGTCGGTACCGGACGAGTGGAAGCCTTGCGGGCCCACGCCGCGTCGCGCTTCCTCTTTGCCGAGCAGCCGAAGGAACGCGTGCTCCTTGCACGCGTCCGCCACGGTGAAGGCTGGGTCTATCTCGATGTCTTCGGCGCACCGAAAGACACCCATCCCCGCTTGGCCCGTTTCCAAGCGACGCTGGCCCGGAACCTGGGCTGGACTGATCCGGCCAACCCCTTGCAGGGCGACGCCGTCCCGGCACCGGAAGAACGCAGCCAGGGCTACCCGCAACAGGTCCTTCGCCAGACGGTGACGAGCGCAGAGCTGCGGGAGGACCTGGTCAAGGCCTCCCACCTACCGGCAGAGCGCATGGCGCCAAGCAGTATGTTCCGCCAGGGCGACTGGGACATCCTCGAAGAAGAGAGCGGACGCTGGACGTCCCCCGGCTCGGGCGAAACGCTCTTCTTTACCTGTCTGCACTCACCCCGCCGTCGCGCCATCGTGATGGAAGACAACGGCATTCCCAATCCGCAATCGCTCACCTTCCTCGACGTTACGGCGCCGGACGGCACCGTCGAGTTAGTGATCAACGGCGAATCCAAAGGCAGTCAGGAGGTGCTACACGGGAAAGCCACGTTCAGCGATCTGGAGTTGGCCGAAAGCTTCAACCAGATTCTCCTCTTTCACCGCGACGGGAACAGCGAAGGCGAAATCCACTTCCGCTTCCGCGACATCATGCAGAACGCGGAAAGTGAACTGCTCTTCCTCGTCAGCCAGCGCGACCAGCTCGCGTGGGTGCAGGCAGAATTCTAGGGGCGATCGGCTCCCAGAGTTGACCCCACGCCGTCAGCGCGCTGTGCTGGCGGCATGGACCTGTTGGACGATGCCCTCCGCTCGCAGCTGCTCCAGAAGCATCTAGACGCTTCGTTGACGGTAACGGCCAGCCGGGCTCTACACGGTGGCATGGTCAATCAGGTGGAAGCCTGGACGACCAACGGTGAGCCATCCTGCGTCGTGGCCAAGCTCACCGAGAAACCCGCTGACCCTGGCTTTCGCAACGAGTACGAGACGCTGAGTTGGTACCGCGAGCACACCAGCTTTCCGGTGCCTGAGCCGCTGGCGCTAATTGAGAGCGACGAGCTTTTCACCGGCACGATTCTCCTCATGCGCTACATCGAGGGCGCGAATCTAGGCAACGCGCGGCTCAGTAGCGGAGGACAACTCAGCCTGGAACAACAGCTAGCGGAGAACCTCATCGAGTTGCACGCCCATCAACGCGACAGCTACGGCAATGCCTTGGGTGGTCAAACGCACCCTTGTTATCTGGACATCTTCCGTCCCGCCCTCGCTCGGGAAATCGAAGCCGTGGGCCAGCACTTTCCCGGTCACGAGCAAGACAAGCTCCGCCACATCCTCCAGACGCTGGAGGAGCGCTTACCCGAGTGCGGCGAACCGCGCCTGGTGCACGGCGATTTGTGGGCCACGAACATCATGGTCGACGACCGCGACC
>CAWUJC010000665.1:0-2006 GCA_963922355.1 uncultured bacterium
GATCGACGGAACCGGGCTTCTCCGCGGGCTTCGGGGCGGCTTTGGCATCTAGCTAAATTGGCGACGCCGCACGCGAAGGCGGCGCGGCACTGCCGTGCGCCGGGGTGGGGGACGGGGCCGGCGTGCTGGGAGCCGACGTCGTCGGCACTTCTCCACCGAAGAACATGTTGGGCCAGGCGCCAGCAGCGGGGGTCGGCGGCTTGGTCAGCTTCGCCTTCGAGGGTGGCGGGGTCGGCTCGCTGGGCGGCTTGGGGGCTGGCACCTCCGCCGGCTTCTTTGCCGTACGTTGGGGCACTTGTTCTAGCGACTTGTCGCTAAAAAACATGTCCGGCCAGCGATTACTCATGCCTTAAAGGTCTCGGAAAGGTGGGTTTTTGTCAACCTGTCTAATCTTCCACTTTCCTGGAACGAAAACAGGTTCGATTCTTTTTTATTGGTGGAGCTTTAATTTACCACCCTCGCCAATCCGGGCCGATTTCCAAAAATTCTCGAAGGGATCTTTGGAGGTATCCGTGGCGGGGGTAGGAGAGGCTGGGGTTTGAGCTTTGGCCTTGGCTTCGTCCCCCACGCGAGCGGCTTCCATCAGCAGGTACTCCCAGCCCATAGTAATGGTCTCAGGCACTTCCTCTTCCTCGCTGGCCCGGATGCCAAGCTGCGGCTCGCCCATGCTCATGAGCTTAAAGAAGGCTTCCTCGCCCTGGAGCGAGCCAAATTCCACGTGCATGACCTTACCTTTACGGATGTAGATGAGCCCCTCCTGTGAAATCCCCGGGTAATTGAGGGCCAGCACCACTTGGCGTCCATTCAGGCAGAACAGTTGGATGAGATCAACCGCTCGGAAGTGCTTAAGGGCGTCGCTGTTTTTTTCAAACTCCTGGCCGGCAGGCGCTTGCGGCACTTCAGGTTGTGGCTGATGCGCCTGATGATCAAAGTAACCGCGCACTGCCTGGGTCAAAGTCGCCACCGCAAACGGTTTCTCAATGAAGAAAATAACGCCCAATTGATCGGCCTGCTGACGGTACCCCGGACTGCGGTAGGCCGTCATCATCATGACGGCGAGGTCCGGGTGCGTCTCCCGTAACTGTTTAAGCAGGACAAAGCCGTTCTCTTCTCCAATCCGGACGTCGGTAATGACCAGATCAATCCGTTCCTCCGAGAGGAGGTCCAAGGCATTCTGGCAGTTCACCGCCGTAAAGACCTGGTAATCCTCTTGTTTGTTGAGCTCGCGCTCTAAAATCCGCAGGATGTCCTCCTGGTCGTCGATGATCAGTATGTTGTGTTCCATCTCTCCCACTCTCTGAGCAAGAGGCATGCCGCATATGAGAATGACTCGAAGAAGCGATTGCGGTTTGGCACTAATGGTGCTTGCCTGAAGAAAGATAATTAATCCCTACCCAGATTTTCCCCGTGCCTGAATTTGCCGGCAGTTTTACCACCATCAACCTTGCGGAGGTCATGCGCATGCTCTCCGGCACGCATCAATCCGGCGTGCTTCACCTCAGCATGGGGACCGACAACGGCACCCTGAGCATGGAGAACGGCTCCTTCCTCAACGCCGCCACCGGGGCGCTGACCGGGGCCCCTGCCCTCTACCAATTTATCCTCTGGCGAGAGGGCGATTTCCGCTTCGACGAAAGCGACATCCCGCCCGAAGCCAGCCGCGAACTGGCTGAATTCGATACCACCACGCTGATCAACGGCGTGGCGCGCAAAATCGACGAACTGGCCGCCCTCCAGCAGGCCATTCCGGGGCTTGACTCCGTACTCTTCTACTTGGGGGGTGAGTCCCTCGGCGACGTCGAAGCCACCCCGAGCGAGTTAGGACTTCTGATTTTGGCGGACGGCAAACGTACGGTCAGCGAAATTGCTGACAAGGCCAAGCTCAACCCGCTGGAGGTCGCCCGCAGCCTCGCCAAGTTCCGCCTGGCCGGTGCCTTGGAGTTGGTGGAAAACGTCGTCCCGGGGGCACCGGAAGACGCGGCAGACGCTCCCGCCCCCGATGCTAC
>CAWUJC010000666.1:0-2003 GCA_963922355.1 uncultured bacterium
CTGCCGACCTCGGCCAGGATGCGGCGGATTTCCGGCTGGAAGATGATGATCAACGCGATGAAGAAGAAGGCGAAGAAGGGCTGAAGCAGTTCGTCGATCACCGTCAGCCCAAGCACAGCCGAGACCGCTTTGAGCCCGATGATCAGGAGAGCCATCCCGATGAGGACACGCACGCCACGGGTGCCGCGGAAGAGCACCCACGTGTAGTAAAAACCAGTCGCCAGCAGCAGGATTTCAATGATCCAGCGCCAGTGGGTGGCGATCTCAATCATGGCGGGGAGGAGGGGCTAGGAAGGGGGGAGTAGTTGGCCGCCGTTAGTCCGCAGCCGTTTCAATGGCTTCGATCAGGCGGGCGGCCTGAGCGGCGGCGGCCACGTCGTGTACCCGCCAAATCCGCGCTCCTTTGGTATAGCACAGCGTTTGGGTGAGGAGGGAACCCAAAAGTGTGGCGTTCTCTTCCTCGCCCAGCAACTTGCGGAGGAAGGATTTGCGCGAGACGCCGAGCAGGAGCGGGCGGCCCGCCTCTTCGATCTTGGGTAGGCCACCCAGCAAGGCCAAGTTGTGCTCCAGGGTTTTGCCAAAGCCAATGCCGGGATCGAGGACGATGCGATGGCGGTCAATGCCGGCGGCTTCGGCCTCGTCCAGCCGGGCGGCCAGATAGCTGGCGACATCGGTCACCACATCGCTGTAGACCGGGTTGTTCTGCATGGTGGCGGGTTTGCCCTGGCAGTGCATGAGGACGTAACCGGCGTGGTAGATGGCCACCTCAGCCCACAGTTGCTGGTCCCATTCGCCGGCGCTGATGTCGTTGATGATGTCGGCGCCCGCTTCGAGGACCGCGGCCGCAACCTCGGACTTGGTGGTATCGACGGAGATGGGGAAATCGGGATGGGCTTGGCGGATGGCTTCGAGCGCGGGGAGGACGCGGCGGATTTCTTCTTCGGCGTTCACCGGTTCTGAGCCTGGCCGGGTGGATTCGCCGCCGAGGTCGAGGATGTCGGCCCCCTCGGCCACCAGTTGGTTGGCGTGGGCGAGGGCGGCTTCCGGTGTCGCGTATTTGCCGCCGTCGTGGAAGGAGTCGGGCGTCAGGTTGACGATCCCCATGATCAAAGGTCGGGGGCCAAGCGGCAATTGGTGCTTGGCGGTGTGCCAGACGGGGGGCTTGGCCATGAGCGCGTCCAGATTAAGCTTCGGCGGCGTCATCCAACTGACGCCGGTAGTCGTCATCGTAGCGCTTGAGTCGGCCATCGATCAGAAAGGGGCCGAAGGGGACGAGCGCCATCAGGAAGATCATGCCCTGGCGGCGGATTTTCCAGTCGGCCAAAATACCGGCAGCGACCAAGAGCAGGCAGAGCACCACGAAGAGCACACCATGCGCCCAGCCGGCGACCTTCACGGCTTCAGGCATGCCGGCAAAATATTTCAGCGGCATGGCAATGCCGAGCAGGAGGAGAAAGGAGACGCCTTCGATCAGGCCAACGATACGTAGGGAAGTGACAGTGTGGCGGTGCATGATTTTTACAGGGTGGTGCGGAAAGGCGTCAAAATAAGCAGTGCGGGCCTTTTCGTCAACTGCGACAGGTCCGGGTTTCCCCGAGGAGGGATTTCTGCTACACCAGACAGGTCTTAGGCATGAAGTTGATTTCGTTGGTTCTCGTTCTGGCTGGTTGCGGGGCGGGGTTCTCGTCGCTTCTGGCCTCCGATACGTCGCGAGAGCAGTTGTTGAAGCAGACCAACCAGTCCGCCGCCGGACTGAAGAAACATCTGTTGGTGGTCTACAACCGCAATTTTCCCAACAGTGAGAAACTGGCTCGTTATTACGCGCAGAAGCGCGGCATTCCGGCAGAGCGGGTTCTCGGGCTGGACACGTCCGAGCGGGAGGAGATCAACCGGGAGACTTTTGAAGAAACGATTTGGAATCCGATCAACGCCTACCTGGAGAATAAGGGCTGGATTGAGCGGAAGGTCACCGTCGACAACGTCAACGGACGGAAGATTCCCGT
>CAWUJC010000667.1:0-1999 GCA_963922355.1 uncultured bacterium
TTCGGCTGGATGATCACCAAAGAGGATACGGACGGCGGAAAAAACCGTTACGAAACAGGATTACGCATCCAAATCTTTGCTGGCGTTGAAGAATTGACCGGAAAAACGCCGAAGGAATTAATTTTCGATCTTTATGAGAAGCAAAAGCAGAAAGCCGACAAAATTGTCCGCTACTGCGAAGAACAAGATGCGGGATTCTTCAAACGCATTTGCCTGGAAACCATCGAAGGTCCTTACCGCATTCTCTACTCCTACTTCTGGGGAGAGACAACCGACTTAGCTGCTCTCACCATTGCGGGCACTCTTAAAGAAGAATGGGACACTCATCGCGATACCTTCGATCAGATGAAGGAGTTTGAGTTTATCGATATGTCGCGCTTTGAGGACGAGCAAGAGTCGACCGACAAACCAAAAAAATAGCTACTCGGCCTTTTCCTTGATCCGTTGCAGATCAGCCTCTGGTAAATCGATCCGCACAAGAAAACCTACGCCGGGTTTCTTCCGTTCACAGACCACATAGATCGCCCGACCATCTTGGCTGAAGCAGACACCTTCGTACTGCTGAGCCCGTGGTTCTAAGACAATCGTCTTTGGCTCTTGCGCCAAAGCAGCCAGCCAGCTTTGCCCTTCCTCCCGGCGGTAGTAGAAAACCTTGTTGTACGTCAGCAAAACGGCTTGCTGCCCCGTCGGATCGAACGCCATGGAGGTGACCAAGAGTGTTCGCAACGCGCCACGCCAATCTCGCCACGTGGAGAGCCGCTGCTTCTCCGGCATGGGAATGGTGACCGAGCCGAGGCGCTCGGCCTCCAGTGGCTCCGGGCGCTTGTCGTCTGCGAGCGGAGGCTTGAGCGGCAGTCGGTACATCTTCTTGGGCACCTCAAATTTACTGAGGATGTAGATCGCCCCTTCCTGAGCGTCCACCGCCATGGCTTCAGCGTCTCGCGGTCCAGGCGGATAGGTGAAGCGTATCCGCCAGGCGACAGGAATCTTCGCGTCTTTCGGGAAACGCTTCCCGCTTAGCTCAGGCTCTTCCACCACGTAAATGCTGCTCTTCTTTCGACGGGCTCGGTTGTCCCCAATGTCGCCGATCGCCAAATAGGGTTTGCCGTCGAGTTCGAAGCTGGCCAAGTCCTCCCAGTCGTAGTTCCAGCCGCCTTGAAGAGTCACGAAGCCCAGTGACTTCCCCTCGGTCGTGATCGCATGGAGCTGAGGTTTCGCGCCGCTGTCGTTGATCAGCCAAAGCATATCGTCACGGCGGCGAGAAGGCGCCAAGCCACTCGCCTCTTTGTGCAACTGGGGATGGAGTTCGGCTACCAGCTCCGGCTGCCAGGCCGAAGGCGAATCGGGCTCAGCCCAGGCAAAATCAGCCCCCAGGAGAAGCCACAAAGCGAAGAACAACCGAAACATGCGCCTCCATCATGCCCGCTTTCCCCCAAAGCGCCAGTTCTCCAGAAAAACGAATATGCGCAGATTTACCTAGTAAAATTTTCCCCTTTATCTCTTAATGGTCTCAGCAAGGGAGAGAATTCTACGCAATTGAGATTGGGACTTGCGTTCTTTTAAGATGCGTGTTCAAATTTAATCGTCCTTAAAAATATGCAAATTCATTTCTATGAATGTTTTAAATAAAATTACACACTTAAAGCTGTATTTTATTGTTCTCCTCATTTGTTTTTCAGGAACCATCCATACGTCAGCCGCGATCATTTTCGAGCGGAGCCCGGATCGCCAGACGGCTTACACCTCGGATCCAAATTCGACGAGTCAAGCGGGTGAAAACTTTACGCTGACCAAGACACAAACTCTCAGCGAAGTCATTTGGTACGGTGTTTACTCTGCCGATAACCGCGTTGACGACAACTTCACCATCCGGATTTACGATGACATCGGCGGGCTTCCCGGGCTGATCTTGGCCACCTATAGCCCAACGGACGCGGAAGTCCTCACCTCCAACACAGGCAACTTGGTGGGTAAGAGCTTCAACCCCAACAAGCTGATG
>CAWUJC010000668.1:0-1992 GCA_963922355.1 uncultured bacterium
CTCCGCGGCGTGCGGCATGCCATAAACCACAGAAGAGGCTTCGTTTTGGGCTAACGTGTAGAAGCCTTGGTCATGCAGCAACTGCATGCCAGCGGCACCATCCTTCCCCATGCCAGTGAGCAGAACTGCGCAGCCGCGGTCGAAATGATGGTGCGCGACGCTTTGGAAAAAGACGTCAACTGAGGGCCGGTAATGCGATTCACGCGGATGGCTGTGGTAGCAGAGGGTGCGGTCTGGCTCGAGGATCATGTGGTTATTGGTGGCCGCCAGCCAGACGGTTCCGCTGGTCAGCTTGGTACCATCTTGGACCGGGCGAACATCCAGGGCGCAGCGACCGTCCAACCAATCCGCCAGCCCGGGCGCGAACTGGGCGTCCACGTGCTGAACTAAGGCGACAGCGGGGGCAAAGTCCGCCGGCAACTTGCTCAGGATTGTCGCCACCGCTTGGGGGCCACCCGTGGAAGCTCCGATCGCAAGCAAGGAGTTGGAGGGATCCCCTCGCTGGGGAGTTGGCGCGTGATTCTTGGCTGAAGCGCCTGGTTGCTGCTTGCGAATTAAGGAGGAGACAGTATCGATTTTTTGCAGGAGCTCGTCTCCACCCTCCAGAAGGCCATCGCGACCCAACCTGGGGGTGCTGACGGCATCCAGCGCGCCGTTGCTCATGGCTTCAAATACCAGGTCGAGATTGTCCTGCACATTGGCGGTCACCACGATGATCGCACAGGGGGCTTCTGCCATGATGCGGGCCGTGGCTTCGCTGCCGTCCATGTGCGGCATGCGTAGGTCCATCAGCAAGATGTCCGGCTTCTGGGCCTTGCAGTGGCGGAGGGCATCTTCGCCGTCGTGAGCGATCCAGAGTAAGTTATGGTCCTCCCGGCTTTCCACGACGCGGCGCAGAGCCTCGCAGGCCAGCGCCATGTCGTTGACGATGGCGACGTTCAGCTTACTCATCGTGCGCCTCGCCAATCAGATCAAGCACGGCTTCAATCAGGGTTTCATCGTGGAAGCTGCTCTTGGTCAGATAATAATTCGCTCCCGCTTCCATGCCACGCAGGCGATCTTCTTCTCGGTCTTTATAGGAAACAATCATCACGGGCAGGTCCTTCAAATTGGAATCGCCCTTGATGTGACGGACGAACTCAATCCCGTTCATGCGGGGCATGTCCACATCGCTGATGACCAGATCGTAGGCACCCAGCCGAACGGCGTTCCAGCCTTCCATACCATCGACGGCGACGTCGACTTCGTAGCCACGGTTTTCCAGAAGCTTCCGTTCCACTTCACGTACCGTGATGGAATCATCCACCACCAAAACGCGCTTGGCCGCCTTGCGTCGCGTTGGACCTTCGCCACTGTGGATGCGCTCCAGATTGCCGCCGGTCAGGAGCGAGTCAATCGAGCGAGCGATGTCTTCCACATCGATGATGAGGACGGGGGAGCCATCTTCTGTGAGCGACGAGGCGCCGATATCCGGGACTTTGCCCAGGCGTTTGTCCAGCGGACGGACCACGAAATCGCGCTCACCCAGGAAGGAATCAACGGCCAAGCCGTAGCGGTGGTTGCGTTCGCTCACGACAATGACGGGAACTTCGGTGCGCGTGGTGGTGTTTTCCACCAGCTCCAAGACTTGAGAGGCGGAGATTAGGCCAATGGACCGACCATCCAGCTCGAAGAACTGTCGATTCTCAATGCTTTTGATTTGATCAAGGGGGAGGGTGATGGCCCGGTCAATTCGGGCGAGGGGGAAAGCGTAAGCTTCGCCTGCAATCTCGACCATCAAGGCTCGCATCACCGAGCGCGTGATGGGCAGTTGAAGCTGGAAGGTGGTGCCTTGATTGAGCTTGGAGAAGACCCGGACCGAGCCCCCCGAGTCATGCACCATGGATTGCACAACATCCAGCCCCACGCCGCGCCCGGAGATTTCCGTCACGTTCTTGGCCGTGCTGAAGCCGGGGAGAAAGAGGAAGTCGAGAAGTTCGGATTCGCTGAGAT
>CAWUJC010000669.1:0-1982 GCA_963922355.1 uncultured bacterium
TCCCAGCCAAGCGGCGGATGCGGCCCTCTGGCGTTGGAGAATTGAACCATCTCTCACCAAGGAAGTTTCATGGCAACGGTAGAAGTTATTCTGAAGACGAAGATTGAAGGCCTCGGCGCTGAAGCGGACGTTGTGTCCGTGCGCCCCGGCTATGCGCGTAATTACCTCATCCCCAAGCACTTTGCGGCTCCGGCGACGGCGGCCTCCAAGAAGCAGATTGAGGACCTGAAGCGCAAGCGCGCCGAGCGCGAAGCCCAAGAGCTGAACGACGCGCAGGAAATGGCCGGCAAGCTCGGCAAGATCATCCTCACCTTCACCCTCAAGACGGGTGGCGGTGGCGATAAGGTCTTTGGCGCGGTGACTAGCCAGGACATCGCCCACGAAGCCGAAGCGAAAGGATTTACCCTGGATCGTCGCAAGATCGATCTGCCCAAGCCCATCAAGTCCTCCGGCGACCACGAAGTGAAGGTCGACCTCGGCCACGGCATTTCCGCCAAGCTCAAGCTGGTGGTTTCGGTCGAAGCCGCTCAGGAAGCTCCGGCGGACGAGGAAGAGCCGAAGAAAGCCGAAGCACCGGCGGAAGAAGCCACCGAAGAAAAGGCCTAAGCCTTCACCTCTTCAATCGATCAAAGCCGCTTGTTCCCAAGCGGCTTTTTTCGTGCTTGGCTCCACTGTACTTGGAGTAGACATTCTACGGTGTTAGCCTTTTTTATCGTCTCCATGGCCTATCCAAGAATATACAGCGACTACAATGGCCCTTATCAGCCCGATTTTATGCTCCTGGAGTATAGGGGAACGCATAAGGACTTAGATAAGCTGGGGCTTACACTTAAAGATGGAATGATGGTGACGGTTTATGATGAATTTTGTGAAGTAGAAGATCTAGAGGCAGATGGGATCGTTCGATATGGAATCATTCCAGGCACTAAGACAAAGTGTTGGTACGCTGATACAAGGGGCTCCGAAATTCGCTATGTGAAGCGGAGAGAAGCTAACTAACCGACTTTTTATAGTCTTGACGTTATTGGGGGGGATCTCCAAAGTCACGCTGCACCGATTGGCGTGCGTTAAAGCCTTGCATTTCACAGGAATAACGTGCTCAATCGGAACAGGAAGAGCTAGTTTTGAAAGAAAAGAACGGACAAAGTGACTCCCGTTTGGGCGGGGGACTGCTGCGCATGGTCTTCGCCATGCTGCTGGTCTGTGTCTGTGCCCTTCCCCTTCACGCGCAGCAGGTCGTGGAGCCGCCGACGGACAACAACGTCGAAGCACGTGGCCCCGAGGTGAAGGAAATCGAGATTATTTACATTGGGCCGAAGCTCGTCAGCCGCGCCGTCATCCTTTCCAACATGCGGACGACGATCGGGCAGCCGTTCTCGCCCCGCGCCGTGGAGGAAGACGTCCGCAACCTCTATGCGACCGGCTACTTCGTCAACCTGCGCATCCAGGACGAGCCCGTGGCAGGTGGCGTGAAGGTGGTCGTTATCGTTCAACCCAAACCGCTGATTAAAGAAATTGTCATTCGCGGGAACGAGAAGATTAAGACCGATCGCGTCCTCAAGGAAATTGGCATCAAAAATGGCGACCCCTTGAGCGAGCAGGCAGTGGCCGAAGGCGAACGCAAGATTCGCGAGTACTACCAGGATAAGGGGTACGAGAAGGTGAAGGTCAGCTACAAGATCGACACCAACGAGCAGTTCGGTCGCGCCGTGGTGACCTACACGATTCAGGAAGGCGAGCGCGCCTTTGTGAAGGAAATCAAATTTGAGGGCAACAAGAGCTACAAGGCGGGCGAACTACGCAAGCTCTTTAAGACGCGCAAGAAGTGGCTTTTCTCCTTCATCGATGGCTCCGGCGTTTACAAGGACGAGCAGTTCAAGGCCGACTTACGCAACCTCCGACTCTTCTATCAGGATCACGGCTTCATCGACATGCAGATCAAGGACGTGAAGCTGGAGTACCCCAAGCCGGAAGAGCTCGTC
>CAWUJC010000670.1:0-1979 GCA_963922355.1 uncultured bacterium
CGGCATCGGCAAAAACGTTGACCTGGAGAGCGGAACTCATAGCCTGCGACTATGGGAGGACGGCGTGCTGCCGTCAAACCCGCCTTTTCTGACGACTTGACCGCATGAATACTTCTGAGTTTTTGCTCCTTTTGGCCCTGACCTGCGCGGCCTTCGGCTTTATGCAGCTCCAGGCACCGCTGATGCGGAAGTTTGGCCTGTTGACCTTGGTCGCGACGACGTGCATCGCTGCGGCGTTGATCAGCGGTTATTGGTGGGCTGGCCTGATGGCCGCCGCGGTCTGGCTTTTTTGGCCGTTGTCGGAGTTGCTTGTGGTGATTCGACGCTTCCGCCTGCCGCGCCATCGCCACTTGGAAGATGCCACGCCGCCGCCCGGGACGGTCTTCGAGTCGCTGCGTGGGTTGAAGATGGATTTGGCAGACTTGGGTTTTGCGCAAGGCGATCAGTGCGAATTAACCCCGGGGGACTACGAGCAATTCTATCGGCGCTTTCGCCACGAGGATGGCCAGCAAGTGGCCAGCCTTTCCATGATCTTGCAGGAGGAGGTGGGTTTCCACTTCCTCACCTTTTACAGCCGCGATGCGAACGGCCGGACCTGGATTACCACGAATTATCCGCTGCCGATGCCGCTCAAAATGCCGCCGGCCATCGCGCTCCACACCACACGGATGGCGGAGACGCCGGAGGAAGTCCAGGCTGTGCACCAGGAATTTCTCGAGCTGAACGGCCAGGCGGATCAGTTGGTTGATCTTGGGGAAGAGCCCGCCCAGTTGCGCAAGCTGCTCGAACACATTCTCGACGCCCAATTGGCTTACAACTTGGAGCAGGGCATCCTTCTGCGCGAAACGGTGGAGGAGCAGGAGGATGTGCGCTTCACCTGGCGAGGGACGTTTCGCGCCGCCCAGCTCTACCTCCGCGAGCTGTTGCGCATTGGTTAAGAGTAGTAACTGATATTTTCGGTGGTCAAACGGGGCGCTCAGCACTAGCCTCGTGCTCGCTGGTGTTGCCCTCGGGGCGGCGACAGCGCATACTAGTTGTAGCAATTTGTTCCCATGGCCGATCTGAAAATTTCCGACCTGAGTGCCCAGCAGCGGGAAGTCTACCAGCGTGCGAAAGGCGCGAAGGATTCCCAAAACTACGGTTACGTCATCACCCTCATGAAACCGATGCTGAAGGTCTTGCCGACCTTCCTGGAGGGGAGGCAGTTGTTACGCGCCGCTTCCATCCAGCAGTTCGAAGGGCTGAGCAAGATGAAGAAGAGCATGATCGGCATGTCGGTCGCGGCGGCGGCCATGGGCTTAAACAAGAAGGACCCGGCCGAAGCCATGGCGGCTTGCGAAGAAGTTTTGACCGTGGATCCCTTCCACAAGGCAGCCAACACCAAGCTGGCGGAAGCGGCTCGGCAACTGGAATCGCTGGAGACGGCGGCGCTCGCTCATCTGACGATCAAGCAGGGCCACCCGAAGGATACGGCCAACATGCATACGTTGGCCCAGCTCTACATGGAGATGGGGCAGCCGCAGAAGGCCGAGCAGATGTATGAAGAGATCGTGAAGGTCAACCCGGCGGACGGCGAGGCCGTGAGCGGAGCGAAGAACGCCAGCGCGGCTCGTACGTCGATGGAAGGTCGCTGGGAAACCTCGGAAGATTACCGCGGTATTCTGAAAGACGAGAAGCAGTCGATCGAGCTGGAGCAGGCCTCCAAGGTGCAGAAGTCCGAGGAAGCCATCTTGGAGCAAATCGAAGGGCTCAATGCCGAGTTGGAGCAGCAGCCGGACAGCCTGGTAACGATGCGCAAGATCGCCCAACTCTATGAGCAGCTGGCGGCCAACACCGATCCCAACGAAAACTACGAGATGGCGGCGCAGTGGTATTACTACACCTGGGATCAAGGAGGCCGGGCCGACGGCGCGATCGAAAAGAAGTACGACGAAATGGGCTTCAAGCGCATTGATACCCGCATGGCAGAACTCCGCCCG
>CAWUJC010000671.1:0-1963 GCA_963922355.1 uncultured bacterium
CAAGGAGTTCAAGGTGATGACTCATGACCTCATCACTTCCCAACATGGCATCCCCATGGTGCGGCTCGTTGCGCGGAGTAATTTGAAGCGCGATCTCCAGCAGGTCTTTTTCTACGGTCCAGGGCAGGGGCAGACGTTCTTTACCCTCGTCTGCACGGTGCCGCTCGAACAAGGCAGTGCGTATCTCACGATTTTTGATCAAGTGGCCGAGTCGATTCACGTGGATGGCAGTCACATTGACGAGAGCCAAGTCGAAGCTGAAGACGAGGTCACGACTTCGGTGATGGAGATGTCTCCCAAGCCCGGGGAACAATAAGGCGAGGTTGGAGCCGTGAGCTGGCACATTGAGCTAACCATTGGGTTGTTTCTGCTCTCCTACGCGGCCATTGCCGTTGGGCATGTCTGGGGACTCAAGCTGGACCGAACCGGCATCGCCATGGTGGCAGCCATCCTCATGCTGCTGATCAACGCGCTGGATGTGGAGGCAGCGGTCAAGGCGGTGGATGTGCCGACCATCCTCACGCTCTTTGGTTTGATGGTGCTTTCTGGCCAACTGCGCTTAGCAGGATTCTATACGCTGGTGGCGGAGAAGATTGCTGACCAGTTGGACAACCCCGCACGCTTTCTCCTCATCCTCATGGTGGTGGCGGGAGCCATGTCAGCCTTTCTCATCAATGATGTGGTTTGCCTCGCGTTCGCGCCGGTCTTGACGGCGGCGTTGCTGAAAAAGAGGTTAAATCCCGTGCCTTATTTGATTGGCCTCGCGCTTGCCGCCAACATTGGCTCGGCCGCCACGATTATTGGGAATCCGCAGAATATCCTCATTGGCCAAGTGGGTGATCTGCGTTTTGGCGGCTTCCTTCTCTGGTGCTTCACGCCGGTAGCGCTGTCGATGGCGACAGCTTATGGCATGGTTCTCTGGCTGGGCAAAAACAGCATGCAACAACCAGCTCCGGATACGGCGGAGGCCAGCTTTCATCTGCCACCGGTTGACCGCGGCCAGACCTTTCGTGGACTCGTCATCGCCTTCGTCCTCTTTGGGCTTTTCTTCACGCCTTTGCCACATGACTTAGTCGCCCTCGGAGCTGCGGCCGCGATCCTGTGCAGTCGAGTCATGCCCTCGAGCAAGGTATTGGCGCTGGTGGATTGGCCGCTGCTGGTCCTCTTTTGCTCGCTTTTCATCGTGGTGGGAGCGCTTTCGGCCACGAAAGTGGATGCGCAAGTAGTGGCGAGCTTGGGGAGCATAGGCGTGGATTTGAACAACCTCTACATCCTCGGGATTGTCTCCGGCGTGCTTTCGAACATCCTCAGCAACGTGCCCGCTATCTTGGTGTTGCTCCACTTGCAGCCGATCGATGAGCCGCTGGTCGGCTACATGCTGGCGCTCTCCAGCACCTTTGCTGGGAACTTCATTCTACTCGGCAGCATCGCCAATCTGATCGTGGTCGAACAGGCCAAGAAACAAGGGGTGAGCATTGGCTTCTGGGAATTCGCCCGCTACGGCATCCCCGTTACGCTACTTTCCTTCCTCATCCTCTTTGGCTGGTTCGCCTTCGCTACCGCCATTGGTTGGACCGCTTGAGGTCGCGACATCCGCGTGGCGGGTCTCCGGCATGAAGAAAAAGTAGACGAGGAAGGCGGTGGCCGCGATGGCTGCAAGGGTCAAGAAAGCGGCGTTGTAGCCGAAGTGTTCAGCAATCTGTCCGGCAACCAGGTTGCTCAAGGAGATGCCGATGCCCATCACGGTCAGGACGGCTCCTTGCGCGATGTTGTAGCGTCCGGTTCCGCGCATGATGTCGGCCAAGACGATAAAGAAGAGAGCGCCAAAAATTCCCGCGCCGACGCCATCTAGGAGCTGGACAGTCATGAGATAGTAGGGGTTGTCCCAAAGGGTGTAGAGAATTCCGCGGAGCGGAAGGATGCCGAACCCGACGAGGAAGATCGGTTTGCGTCCCCAGGCGTC
>CAWUJC010000672.1:0-1959 GCA_963922355.1 uncultured bacterium
CCGAGGAAGGCGAGAACCCACGACCCGTACTTGGCTTTTGCCGACATCCGGGCACGATACCAAAAGCCACCCAATTCGTAAGCTTTAACTCACACCCTGCTGATGTTTTCCCCTTCCCCCCGCGTCTTGATTCTGGGAGCCGGTTACGTGGGCCGACGACTGGCCGAAATGCTGCGCGACCAAGACGGCCTCACGCCTACCTTGTGGGTGCGCAGCGCCGACTCTGCCGAGGAACTCCAAGCCGCCGGATTTGAAACGGTGGTGGGTGATGCGGCTGATCCCGCCGCTTGGGAGTCGCTCAAGCCAACCCGCTTCGATGCGATGGTGCTGGCCGCCTCCTCCGGCCGGGGCGGGGTGGAAGCCTACAAACGCGTCTTTCTTGATCTACCGGCCGAAGCCGTCCGCCAACAGCCCCGCGCCCGGCTGGTCTTTGTTTCTTCCACCTCGGTCTATGGCCAGCAACACGGAGAAGAGGTGAGCGAAGCCAGCAAAGCCGAACCGACCACCCCCACCAGCCGCGTGCTGCGCCGGGCGGAAGACCTGGCTCTCCTCCACGGTGCGACGATTCTGCGCGTGGCCGGTATCTACGGGCCAGGGCGTAGCATCTACCTCAAAAAGCTCCGCGACGGGACCGCCACGCTCGATGGCGCAGGTGAGCGCTACTTGAATCAAATTCACCGAGCAGATGTGGCGGGCGCCATTCACCACGTCTTGGCCGAACCGGCCACCGCCGGGCAAATCTTCAACGTGTGTGACGACACCCACCCCACGTTGCGCGAACTTTACTCCTGGCTAGCAGAGACGCTGGACAAACCGCTGCCGCCCAGTGCGGCCCCCGATCCCAACCGTAAGCGCGGGCGGACGAGTAAGCGCGTCAGCAACGCCAAACTGAAAGCCACCGGCTGGGTGCCCGTCTACTCGAGCTATCAAGACGGCTACGAAGCCGTGATCGAAGCGGAAGCTGCTTCTACGGCTTAGGCGGTTTGGGTGCCGCTGCGTCCTTAGCATCCTTGGGCTTCGGCGGTGGTGGCGGCTTGTAGTCGGGGTTCTTGATGATCTCGAAGCGCACCTCGATCGGCACTGCATTGGCACCAGTCGGCACGCGCACCGAGTCGGGCAGCGTCACTTCGGAGCGTTTCACGAGGTCGCCCCAAACGATCAAGCCCGAGAGGTCAATCGGCTGGGTCTTGAGGAAGGTTTCCTCCGTCCATTTCACGTCACGCACCAGGGCTTTGATCACCGGCGGTTCGGTGGTGGTCTTCCGGATCAAGAACTCGTCGGACAGCCCGGTGGTGACCACTTCGATCGGGATTTCAAACTCCTTCGCCTTGGCTAGGTTCACCTGGACGCGGTCCGGCTCGAAGGTTTCCAACTCCCAGCCTTCGGGGATGCTACTCAACATTTCGGGCGTGATGGCAACGATGCTCTCGCCCTCCGGCAGACCTTCGAGGTTAATCGCAATGGTGAACTCGGGGGTGGCCTGCAAGCCGGGGAAGCCTTGGCTCGGGACGTTGAAGACCGCTTCAACGGTAGCAACATCTGGCGCGGCGAGGAAGAGTTCAGCCGGAACGCTCTTGAGGTTGGTGTAGACGATCTTGGCCTCAAACGCCTGGGTGATAATGGGGGCGGCATCGCGCACGCTGCGGAATTCATCCAGAATCCGGGACGTCCCCATGGCTAGTACCATCGCGGCGAACCAAAGCGTCCAGTTCCAGAGGCGACGGTTGCGGCGCTTGCGGACGTCACGCACCCGGCCCATGGCCTCTTCCAGCACGTCGTGGACGCGCTGTTCGCTGGGCGGATTGACGGCTTTGAGATCACCGTTATTGGCGATGGAGATGGTGCCACGCTCTTCGCTGATGACGAGGATTTGCGCATCGCTCTGCTGGCTGAGGCCAAGGGCCGCGAGATGGCGGGTGCCCCATTCCGAGCGCGCGCCATCGGCCGAGGCCAAGGGCA
>CAWUJC010000673.1:0-1957 GCA_963922355.1 uncultured bacterium
CCACGGTGTGGTCAGGTCAAACGCCTCGCTCGACGGGAGATCCTCCGTGGCTTCGCGGCCGCCAACCTGCAAGGTGCCGCAGACTTTCTGCGCCACGCCGCTGATCATCCGCTCAACCAGATCAGCCATCGTCTCGTAGTCAGCGTAAGCCCAGTAGGCCTCCAGCATGGTGAACTCCGGATTGTGCTTCCGGGAGATGCCCTCGTTGCGGAAGTTGCGGTTGATCTCAAAAACCTGGCGATAACCGCCGACCAGTAAGCGCTTGAGGTAAAGCTCCGGCGCGATGCGCAGGTACAAATCAATGTCCAGGGCGTTGTGGTGCGTTTTGAACGGCGTAGCCGCAGCGCCACCGGCGATGGCCTGCATCATCGGCGTTTCCACTTCGGTAAAGCCTTCGTCTTCCAAGAAGCGACGCATCTCGCGCACAATCTCGCTACGCTGCTGGAGCACCTGCGCAGCCTCCGGGTTGGCGATCAAATCCAGGTACCGCTGGCGGTAGCGCTGCTCCATGTCCGAGAGGCCATGCCAACCGCTCGGCAACGGGTGGAGCGACTTGCTCAACACGGTCAGGCTCTTCAGCCGCACGGTTGGCTCACCGGTCTTGGTCAGAAAGGTCTCGCCCTCTCCGCCGATGAAGTCGCCAAGATCAAGCTTCTTCCAAAACTTGTAGGTCTCCCCGAGTTCATCCTTCTTGGCGTAGACCTGAATCTTACCGGTCTGATCCTGCAAGTGAGCAAAGACGTTCTTACCCATCACGCGGATGGAAACCAGGCGCCCGGCGATCCGCTGCGGCTGGCCTTCCGCGAAGTTGGCGCGCACCTCTCCCAGCGACGTGGTACCCGGGTAGGCACTGCCGAAGGGATCCACATCCAGTTCGCGCCACGTGTCGAGCTTCTCGCGTCGCAGCCGTAATAGGTCACTAAGTTCCTGTTCCATGGGGAAGAATCGTTCTAGAAGAACACGTCCCCTGCGGCAAGGAACTTTGCTGTGGCGAGCTCCATCCTTACTCCGGCGTTTCAACCAAGACGCCATGCTCGTTCCGCTTGAGCGGATGCTTCCGCTTGGGAAGTGGTGCCCCCGGAAACTCCTCGATCGCTTGCCCGTGCGGCCAATCCGGCGGGCAAATCGCAATGTAGCGGGCGTAACCACCGGTCCCGCCTTCCGGCTTGGCAAAACCAATCGTGATCAACGCGCCCTGTTCCGGCACTTGGTCCAGATTGGCCACCCCTTCGGCTTGGCAGTAGCCATGGTGCATCAGCCAGTGTTCGCCTTCCAAGCTTGGCGTGCTGTCGGTATCCAGCGGCTCGTGACCGTGGAAGAGAATTTTCCGCTCGAGATGGAGGAACTGCAACGTCTCCAGCGCCACGCTGGGAAAAGGCTTTTCGCCGAAACGCGAAGACGGCTTCTCGTTCCACCGCTTGGACCAGTCACTGCGAATCATCACCACCGCACCTTCCGGGATACGACCATATTTCGTTTCCCAGGATTTCACATCTGCGACCGAGCAAAAATAAGCCGGGTCTTTCGCCACCTGGTCCGCCACGTTGATGACCACCAGAGGCCGCACGGCCATCGTGGCGGGCAGATCGCTGATCGTCATGCCGTAGGGATCCCAATGCGCGGGCGGATCGAGCTGCGTGCCGTACTGGTCCGTGGGCAAAATATAGGCGCTGGCGATGAAGCCGTCGCGCGCATAAGTGAAAGGTTGCCCTTTGGGATAGCCTTCCGCGTCTTTTCCTGCCACTGCCGGACCAAAAGTGGCGTTACCGAAACCCGGCCATACCGGAATCGTCGGCGAAAAAGCGTGGGTAAGGTCGACGTACTTGCAGTCCTTCAACGTCGACGCGTAGAACTGCCAGAGCGATTCCTTTGGCGCAGAAGGTGGCGAGCAGGCGCCCAGGAAAAACGTCACACTCGCGATGACCACCAGGAAGCAAGGCGGCGGTCGCATCCAGAT
>CAWUJC010000674.1:0-1956 GCA_963922355.1 uncultured bacterium
CCGTCGTGCTGGATAAGCGCCGCGCTGCCACCCGCGAATACTTTAACAAGGTCGCCGGGCGCCTCGGCAAGAGCTACTGCCCGGCCCGCACTTGGAAGGAAATCGGCCCCCTGCTGGCGCAACTCGTCCCTGCGGTCACCGTTGCCGACCTCGGCGCTGGTGAAGGCTGGCTCGTCCAGCTCCTCGCGCAAAACGCGAAAAAGGTCATCGCGATCGACAACTCGCCCAAGATGGTCGCTTTCGCCAGAGCCGAATTCAAGAACCGCAAAATCCGCAACGTGGAGTACCGGCTGGGCGATCTAGCCAAACCACCGATCAAAGCTGGGAGCGTCGATATTGCCATCCTCAGCCAAGCCCTGCACCACGCCGTCAAACCTGCGCTTGCCATCAATGCCGCCGCTAGGATTTTGAAGCCGGGCGGCAAGCTCATCATCCTCGACTTAAACGTCCACCAGGTCGATAAAGCCCGCGAGCTTTACGGCGACAGTTGGCTGGGCTTCGCCGAAGCCGACCTGCAACGCTGGCTCAAAGCCGCCGGGCTGAGCAAGGTCTCCACCCAGCTTTTGGTCCCGGAGGACGACCCGCCACATTTCCAGCCCGTCCTGGCCACCGGCCTCAAGCCGAGCTAGCCATGCCGACCTTAGTACTCCAGCCGGTTCGCCCCACCCCAGCCCTCATGCAAGAGTTGGAAGACCAGGGCCTCATCCTTCGGCTCGCCCCGCGTCATCACGAAGCCCAAGTGAAAGCTGGCGAAGCAAAAGGCACTCGGCTCTATCAAGCCGGAAGCGAACATGGGGGTCACATGCTCCTGGCCTGTACGATCAACCAAGCCGGTCTCCAGCGCTTCGGCCATCATCTCGAACGGGAAGAGTTTCTCCTCATCGGCGACGCCACGCGCGAGCCGCTCTACCTCGCCATTTTCCGCGGTCAACATCCGGCGCTGGAAGCGAAGATCCAAAGTAAGACCCTCACCGCCGAGGATTTTATCTGTCTCCAGGTAGTGTGGAATGACCCCGACGTCAGCTTCTTCACCATGCTGGCCGGCGTCCCACACGGGGAATGTGTTCTCCGCGAAACTGAACGCCCGCCCTCGTTCTATGTCACAGAGCCAACCGGCATCACGCTGGAGAAAACGGACTTCGGCTCCTACCAGCTCGAGATCATCGAAAGCTAAATTCAGGCCACCGGCTCATAGAGCCGTTCCCGCTCGGTAAAGGAGGTGCGAATCGCCTCCGCCCAAACGCGATACCCTGCACGGCTGAGGTGATGTTGGTCTTCCGCATACAGTTCAGGCCGGGGCTGACCATCAGCCCCGCGCATCGCCTCGGTGATGTCGAGATACGTCAACTTCTCCTGCTCCGCGCAAGCGGCTTGGAGCAGAGCGTTGGTTTTCTCCGCCTGCGGCCAGATCTCTGCCCGGGCGATCGATGGCTTGATCGACATCACATACCAACGCGTACTCGGGAGCGCTGCCCCGACTCGCTTCACCAATTGCTGAAAAGTCGCCAGGATGCCCTCCGGCGCCACGCCGTCCGTCGTGAGATCATTGTCCCCGCTGTAGAAGAGAATCGCGCGCGGGCGTAACGGCACCACCACGCGCGGCGCATAGTGCAGCGCGTCATACATGTTGCTGCCGCCAAAGCCCCGCCCGATCATCGTCAACGGCGCAACGTCTTCGGCCCAAAAAGGTCGCCAAAGCCGGATACTTGAACTGCCATAGCCGAGGACGGCGCCAGGCGACGGCTGCTTGCGTTCGGTCTGTTGCTCAAAACTTTTGATGGCGAGCTCGAAGCGCTTGGGATCGCGATAGGTACCGGGCTGATGTTCGGACATAAGCCGTGAAGCTTACCTAATTCGAGGACCGGGCGTAAAGCCGATGGGCAACGGGCTTTCGTTGCCGTGCCGTTAAGGCCGGCAACCGGGGCAACGCATCGCGCTGCTCATCCTGCAACTGCT
>CAWUJC010000675.1:0-1953 GCA_963922355.1 uncultured bacterium
CACCGGGCGCACCGTCCGGCTCTACAAAAACAACACCGACTACTTGGGCCACAGCTACGGCTGCCACGACAACTACCTCGTCGCCCGCCACGTGCCGTGGGAGCATCTCGTTGCGGCGATGACGCCGTTCCTCGTCACCCGACAAATCTACGCCGGGGCCGGCAAGGTCGGCTGGGAAGGTGAAGACCACGTCGTCTCCGCCGACGCTGGGTACCAGATCGCCCAGCGCTCGGACTTCTTTACCGAGTTGGTTTCGATCGACACGATGAATCGACGGCCGATCATCAACACCCGTGACGAACCGCACGCCGAAGCCGCCCGGTACCGCCGCTTCCACGTCATCATCGGTGACGCCAATTGCGCTGAATTCTCCACCTGGCTCAAGGTCGGCACCACCGCTTTGGTCCTCGAAGCCCTGCAACACGAACGGGCCCCTCAACGCAAGCAGGACTGGCCAGCTTGGCAACTCGCCGACCCGCTGGCCGACTTAAAGACCATCTCCCGCGATCCAACCTACGCGTGGAAAGTTGCCCTGGCAGATGGCTCGGCCAGCACGGCGATTGCCCTCCAGCGTCGCTATGCTGACATGGTGGAACAGGTCCTCCGCGATGAGCTTTCCGCCCATGCCGAAAAAGCGAAGGTCCTCGCCTCCTGGCACGAGACACTCGACCAGTTGGAGAAGGACCCGCTCGTGCTGCGCGACAAGCTCGACTGGGTGGCCAAGCTTTGCCTGCTGGAAGAATTTCGCGCAGCGGAGAAACTCGACTGGTCCGATCCTTGGCTCCAGAGCCTGGACTTGCAGTACCACCTGACGGATCAGGCAGAAGGACTGTACGACGGCTTGGTCGAAGCCGGTGCGCTTCAAACCATGGTGAGTGAGGCCGATATCCGCAACGCCGTGGCCGAGCCGCCGACCTCCAGCCGGGCCTATCTGCGGGGTAAATGCATCCAGCGCTTCGCGGCCCAGATCAAAACCGCTCAGTGGGACCACATCGTCTTTTCGCAAGGCAGCCGTACCCACCGCCTCGACCTGAACAAGGCCTTTCCCGGCCGTGAACTAGAGCCCCTCTGCGCTGCGCTCGATGCCGCCCCAAATTTGGAAAGCTTTCTGCAAACCATCCCCTAAAACCGCCCTCTTACGGCCGCCGCCTCATGCTGCCACTTGCGCGGGCTCAACTCGTGCGTAAGGTTGAATCATGCCGGAACAACAGCAAAAGCAACGCCCCAGCGGTCCCGCCCCGGAACAGGGCGGCGGCGGAGATGGCCCCGCGGCTCCCAAGGTCGAGAAGCCCAACGTGGACAAACTGCTCAAGCGCATGCGCAAGGTCGATCCCGACCAAGCCAAACGCTACCGCCAGCGGACCGGAGAATAACGTGCCCCCGGCTGTACCCTCTCCCGCTCCAGCCCCCGTGGCAGACGGCGATTTCGTCTCCCTGCTTCAGCGCTCCGGCCAATGGACGGAAAGCGTCACCCTACATGGTGAGTTGGATGCCTCCCTGCAATCGATGGCGACCACCGTCCTGGGTTTCCATTGTGCCGATGGCGTCTTAATGGCCGGTGATCGACGCGCCACCGCTGGCCACACCGTCATTTACGACCGGGCCGATAAAGTCATCGAACTCGACGCGGGTACCATTATGGCGATTGCCGGAACGCCAGCGACAGCCTTCGAGATGGCCCGCGTGCTGCAGCATTCTTTTCAGTACTACCGCCGCAGCCAGCTCCAAGAACTGAGCCTGGACGGTAAGGTCCGCGCCCTGGGCCAACTCCTGACCAAGAACTTGCCGATGACGTTGCAAGGCGTCGGCGTGGTGGTGCCGCTGCTCGCCATCTTGGATGAGGCACGCCAACCACGGCTCTACTTTTACGATGCGCTCGGCGCCCAGTTCCAAACCGTGGACTTCGCGGTTTCCGGCTCCGGTTCACCCGCCGCGCGCAGTGTCTTGCATTAC